>JAJRRS010000005.1 GCA_024279275.1 Planctomycetota bacterium
CGTCCTGCTCGATCAGGCCAGCCAGGATCTTCAAGAGCGTGGACTTTCCTGACCCGTTTGGGCCGATCATTCCGAGCCGATCGCCATCGGACAGACTTATCGACACGCCCGTGAACAGGGTGTGTGTCGCGTAGGTCTTGCAGAGGCCGCGGGCTGTCAGGAGCGTCGCCATAGGGCGAGAATGTAGCAGAAATAGCGAACGGCCCCGGAAATGATGCAAAGGTTCAAGTCACGGTGGGCGGTGATTCTTTGTTGGACGGTGGGTTAGAAGCGAGTCCGCACTCCGGGCAGACGCCTGAGGGTGAGCCGCGCAGGTCGTAGCCGCACTTGCGGCAGATACCCTCGGTGAAGTAGCGGCGTTTGATGTGGTGTTTGAGTGCGATGGCGGACCAGGTGCCGAAGAGTAGGGTGGGGAGCCAGAGAGGGAAGGTGAAATTTGTTCCGGTCCAACTCCACTTCCCTGCGGGGTGGACATGTGAGAAAGAGTTGAAGCCGTACGGAGGTCGAACTTCTTCAAGCGTCGGGAAATCGATACGAATACTGCGGATGTAGTTGATATTATCACGGATTTCATCAAGTGATTGGATATCAATCCCCCAGGTATTTGGTGGTGAATTCTGCATCCCTCCATGGCTGGTTCCAACCGACGCACGGCCCACAAAGACGCTGAAGATTATTTTCGAGTCGGTTTGCCAATAAGGTGCGCCGGCTCCAACGACGTAGTAATAGGACACGACCCACAATACCACACAAGCAATGGCGATCAGGGCGAAGATGTTTCTGAGCCATCGCATCTCAATTCCTCCGACTACAGCATACCCACCCCGGTCAAGGCCGGGGTTTTACTTCACGGTCATGCAAGCGGCCGTTCGGACTCGATCGAATGGTGGTACTTGATCGATTCGATGTGGCGGATTTTCAGGTGCGTTTCATAGGCGACGGCGAGACAGAAAACACCCAACCATAACATTGACTGGTCGTCGGCATAGCCACCTGTCCCTTCGCCCATCACGCCCAAGAAAAACAGCATCGCGATGGCGAGGACTCCGAACCAAAAAGCCACGTGACGCGTTCGGCGGATGTAGTACTCCCGCCGCAGAAGTCGAGCTTCGCGTTTTTCGATACGTTTATGGTCAGACATGAGTAGCCCCTTCTAAAATACGCCCGTGACGTGTCGGTTGAAAATGCGTTTGACCAAGCAAGTTGCAGGTGAATGCCGGTGGAGGGACTCGAACCCACATGGTGTTGCCACCAACGGATTTTGAATCCGTCGCGTCTGCCAATTCCGCCACACCGGCTGGTGTGAGAGGGGCAAGTTACCTGTGTTACCCGGTGCGGGCAAGTGCGGTTGCCGGGCGGGGCGTGTGGAGGTGGGGATGTCAGCCGCGCAAGCCACTGATGTAGGTGGCGGTCAGTTCGTGGCGGGGCGAGTCAAAGACCTGGCTGACCGAGCCGGTTTCGATGAGTTGGCCTGATCCGTTGCGTGTCCAGAATACCGCGACATGGTCGGCGATCCGTCGGGCCTGGGCGAGGTTGTGGGTGACGATCACCAGGGTGTATCGGCCGCGCAGTTGGGAGATCAGGTCTTCGACCACGCCGCTGGCGACCGGGTCCAGCGAGCTGCTTGGCTCATCCAGCAAGAGGACCTGGGGTTTGAGTACCAGCGCGCGTGCCAGGCACAAACGCTGTTGCTGTCCGCCGGATAGTTCGAGCGCCGGGGCATCGAGCCGGTCTTTGACTTCTTCCCACAGCCCGACGCTGCGCAGAGCGTTCTTCGCAGCCTCGTCTCGGTCGCTTCGGCGTTTCATGCCGTGGTGTTTGAGCGCGAAGGTCAGGTTCTTACGGATCGACAACGGGAAGGGGTTGGGCTTCTGAAAGATCATGCCGACCCGGCGTCGCAGGGAGATCAGGTCGGTATCGCTTTGAGTGATGTCCTGTCCCATGAGCCGCACACTTCCGGCGACCCTGCATCCGGGGATCATGTCGGTCATGCGGTTCAGGCAGTTCAGGAACGTGCTCTTGCCACAACCGGACGGCCCGACAACGGCGGTGATACATCCGCGCGGGATCGTTAGATCCACACCCCCCAGAGCCTGCTTGCCGTGGTAGTGAACGGACAGGTTCTGAACCTCGATGCAGGTCTCGCTGGTTTCACAACAAGGCCCGCGTTGTGCCCACGGGCGGATGACTTCGGTGGTATTTTGTGCGTTCATGTCCGGGTAATCCTTCGATGCAGCCAGCGGTCGGCGAGGTGGCTGGTCAGGACGTTAACGATCAGCAGCAGTGAGATGAGCACGATGGCTGTGGCGTAGGCCCGGTTCTGGCCGCCGGGCACGTTCATCGCCAGGTCGTAGATGTGTACGGACAACGTTCGGCCGGAGTCCATCAGCGACCCGGGCATGCGGTCTACATAACCACTGGTAAATAACAGCGCCGCGGTCTCCCCCAGTGCCCGTCCTATCCCCAGCACCAGCCCGACCACCAGCCCGGGCGTCGCGGCGGGAAGCAGGATGCGCCACAACACCGCCGAGCGTGACAGGCCCAGCGCCGTGGCTGCTTTGCGGTAATCGTCCGGCACGGCTCGCAGCCCCGCCTCGCATGAACGGATCAATAACGGCAGCACCATGCACGCCAGCGTCAGGCCGCCGGAGAGGATGGAAAAACCCATGCCCAGGTAGATGCAAAACAGGGCGTTGCCGAATAGGCCAAACACGATCGACGGCACACCCGCCAGCACATCCAGCGACCACCGCACCAGTCGGCCAAACAACCCGCCGCCTCGGGCAAACTCCGCCAACCACACCGCCGTCCCCACGCCGATCGGCACGCTCACCGCCAGGCAGACACCCAAGACCAGCAGTGTCGAGACGATCATCGGCCCGATCCCACCGGCACGCCCGGTATCGCGCGGACCTTCGATCAAAAAGCCCCACGACAATCCGCTTAGCCCGTGACGCAACACGTCCCCGACGATCCATAGGAACACCCCCGTGACCGTCAACGCCGTCAGCCAGACAACTACGGTAACGGTTCGGTCAGGCCAGTCTGTCCGACCGGGTTGCCAAACCATGAATGAACCCTCGGGTTGGATCGTGTTCTTAGGCATTCATCCGACCCCCGCCGATCCACTCGGCCAATCCGATCAACGCCGCGAGCATCATCATCAATACAAGCCCGCTGACGAACAGCGCCGAACGATGGATGTCCATCGCGTAGCCCAGTTCCAGGGCGATGTTCGCCGTGAGTGTGCGGACCGGATCGAACACGCTGTGGGGCACCTGCACGACGTTGCCGGCGACCATGAGTACGGCCATGGTCTCGCCGATCGCCCGCCCCGTGGCCAGCAACACAGCGGTGACGATCCCGCCCCGCGCCGCGGGCAACACCACGCCACGGATCGTCGCCCAACGCGAGAGTCCCAGCGCCGCGGCGCCTCGAAGATACGCGCGCGGCACGCTGTTTAATGAGGATTCGCTGAGCAAAGCGACCGTCGGGAGGATCATCACCGTCAGGATCAATACGCCGGCGAGCAGGCTCTGACCCGGTGGGTGCCACTGGCGGATCAGCGGCGCGAGCACCAGCAATCCCCACAGCCCAAAGACCACCGACGGGATGCCCGTGAGCAGTTCGAGCAGTCGCCGGTATCCCGTGGCGATCCGTTTGGGCGCATAGAACCGACAGAACAACGCCGATGCGATGCCCAACGGGGTCGCCAGCATCACCGCGCCCGCTGTGGAGGCGAGTGTGCCGATCAGCATCGGGATGAGATTGAACCGCCCGGCGCCGCCGCCCGCCGCCGAAGCCGGATGCCAGGACGGGTCGGTAAAGAATCGCAGCGGGCCTACCGATCGCAGCGCCGGCCAAGACTCGATCACCAGGAAGATGACGATCAGCATCACCACCGCCGCAGCCAGTGCCGAGACGCAGCGCAACAACCCCAGCAGCAACCGGTCACTGGTCGATCGGAACAAAATATTGGGCCTCCACAAGGTCGTGGACCTGAGGCGATTGAGCGAATGCTATGAAAGCCGCCGCGAGTTCGGAGACCTCGCCGTGGGTCAGCAGGTTCAACGGCCGGGACAGCGGGAACGTCCCGTTGCGTACGTTATCAAGCGAGGGTTCAATGCCCTTCATCGGCAGCATCCTGATCTTCGTGCCGCGCGACACCTCGTATGAGGCCGTTCCGATCGAGACATACCCGATCGCGTAGGGGTCGCTGGCGATGGTGAGGATGCCCTGTTGGTTATCGCCGATGACGATGCTGGCATGGATGTCTTGGTTCTTGAGCTTAAAATGATGCAGGAACAGCTCGAGCGTCGAACGTCCTTCGGCCTTGTTGACGACGGTGATCGGCGCGTCGGGTCCGCCGACCTGATTCCAGTTGGCGATTTGGCCGGTGTAAATAGCGACGATCTGCGGGTCGGTTAACGCGGTGGCGGGGTTGTCGCGGTGGAGGATGATACTGATGCCATCCAGCGCGATGGTGTGGTGGACCAGGTCGGATTCTTTGGGCTTTAGTGCGCGGGACGCCATGCCGATGTCGGCGGTGCCTCGCCGTGCGTCGGCGATGCCGCGCGACGACCCGCCTGTCTGCACGTCGATCCTTACCCGTGGGTGAAGTGACTCGAACCGCTTGGCGATTTCCCCGGCCAGTGGGGCGACGGTGCTGGACCCGGTCAGCACAAGCTGGCCGCGCAGGCCGTCGCCGAGATCGGGTGGCTCAACTTGTGAACCGTGTGACCAGACATACGTCCCCGTACCGGCAAAAAGTAGCAGCAAGACCGCAACCCATCCGTACTTCATCATTCACTCCTGTTTGTGATCGTCAAAAACCAGTCGGCAGCAGCCCAGGTTGATCGTCTTGCCTGTGTGGTCCATCACCACGGACGGGTCCAGCCGATACAGCACCGCCTTGCCGTCCCGTTCGGAAGTCACCAGGCCTGAGTCGCGCAGGACTTTGAGGTGATGCGACAGCAGGCTCTGGTCAAGGGCCAGCAAGTTGTTGAGTTCTCCGACGTGCCGGGGGCCATCCATCAGCGCCTCGATGACCGCTAGACGAGTGGCATCGGCCAGCACTTTGAGCTTGTCTACACAGGCGTTGGACGTATTGGATTCAGGCATCGTGAGGGTAACTTCGGGGCCGGGTTAATTATTCAGTAAATATTCATATGAATAAGAATTAATTTCACCGCCATGATATCGCGGTCTGGTGGGATAGGGGGGTGTGGAAAATATTTCGAGCGTTGGGCTGCCATAAACCGGATCGGGGGGCGACTATCCATTAGCAGACGAGGGTTCTGCTTGGACTGGTTGCGATTGTAAACCGTTATATAAAGGAGATTTGCGATGTTGTGTAAGTGGATTAAACGCGGTGTGATCGCGACTGTGGGCGTGACCCTGGTTGGCGGTCTGTTGTTTGGTGGCGATCTGATGAGCTACGTCAAGAGTTCGGCCAATGCGGTGCGTGGGCATGTCGAGAACAGTGTGCCGATCGAGTTTGAGCTGACCCGTGCGCGGGATTTGCTGGACGAAATCATCCCGGAGATGCACGCCAATGTGAGGCGGATCGCGACCGAGGAGGTCGAGTTGGCATCGCTCAAGGCTGACATCCAGGCGAGCAACGAGAAGCTCACCCAGGAGCGTGCCCGGGTGGCGAAGCTGCGTGATGTGGTCGGTGTGGAACTGGCCAGCTACCGGGTCGGCGGGCGCAAATACACCCGCGAGCAGGTGGTGGATGATCTGTCTCGAAGGTTCGACCGTGTGAGAGAGGCGGAGGACATTCTTGCAGGCAAGGAGCGGTTGCTGGTTCAACGTGAGGCGACCCTGGCGGCGGCGGAGCGGATGCTTGCGAAGACCCGTAGCCAGAAGTCGCTGTTGAAGGACAAGATCGAATCGCTGGCGAGCCAGCACCGGCTGGTGCAGGCGGCGGCGGTGGGTTCAAACATGGAGATGGACAACAGCAAGCTGGCACAGACCGAGAAGCTGATCAGCGAGATCAAGAAGCGTCTGGATGTCGCGGAGCGTGTGTTGGCGCGTGAGTCGGATTTTGTTCAGCCGATCGAGGTGAGTGTGGTGGATGAAGACGACTTATTGGCGCAGGTTGATGAGTATCTGTACGGGCCTGTGGAGTTGACGGTGGAGGTTGTCCCGGATGATTCTGCGGAGGATGGGCGGCTGGCGGATGCGAAGTCGCTTAATTAATTGCTGATGCGGTCCTCGTTCCCGTCGGGTGCGGCGTAGTACCCGACGGGCCGGGGGCACTTACCGGGGGGGGCTTACCGGGGGACTTAATAAATCATTGCCTTGCGGTCAGCGAAAGACTTGGCTGCAAGGGTTAAATCGGGTTGGGCGGCTAACTTGGGAGCACGAACGATGAACGCGATGGAAACCAATCTGCTTGTCCAGGCTGACGGCATGAGTGAGAGTTCACTTGTCAGCCTTGGGGATTGGGAGCTGGCGTATCTTCGGCTGGCGATGGTGAATCGGGTCGAAGATGCGGTCAATGAATCGTTACAGGATACATGTGATAGCAACAGACCTCGCGCCACTAGCCCCCACCGGAAGGTGGGGGATCAACCCTGCCCTCCCGGGCAGGGCTGTCGTGGCGATGATGAAGTTGTTTTGGAGACCAAAGGTTGAACTTCCTGCGAGTCAAACAGGCCCAGTGCGCGTTGGCCGACGGTCGGCTGGACGAGGCGCACGCATTGCTGAGCCGAGACGGCGTGCGTTCGCATCGTCAGGGGCAGCGCCTGGCGACGAAGCTGGTGAAGGCTTACGTTAAGCGTGGCCGGGCGCATCTGGAAGAGGGGCGTTTGTCCGAGGCGTTATCAGATTGTCAGAAGGCGTCGGTGCTGGGTGGGCATCAAAAGGATGTTGCAGAGTTGCGTAGCGAAGTTGTCAGGAAGATGGATGACAAACGTCGTGATGCGGATCGGCGTGACCTAACGCTTGATGGGGCGCGTCAGCACGCACGGGAGGGCTTTCTCTCCAAGGGTGTTGCGATGTTGCAAGGCATTCAAGGCGAGAGCACCCGGGTCGATCGTGCTGAGCAGGAACTGGAACTGCACCGCGCCAAGGCGGATGCGGCGATTGCGCGGGGCGGTGCTGCGTTGGATCGTGAAGACTGGGCGGCGGCGGGGCATCATCTGACGCTTGCGCGTCGGCTGCGTCCGTTTGATCGACGTGTGGATGAGTTGGCGGGGCGATTGTCACAGGAGGCGGTGGTAAAGGTGCGTGATGCGATGATGCGTGGCCGAGTTGATACGGCCCAGGCGTTGCTGCGTGCGGTTGCGCCGGCGGCGGGGGAAGATTTGGCGATCAATGAGATGCGTGAAGCTGTCGGGCAGGTTGCGCTGGCGTCGCAGGCACTACAGCGTGGTGATGCGCGGTCGGCGGGGCGCGGGTTGCGCAAGGTTAAGGCGCTATTGCCAGGTGCGAAGTGGGTGGATGAGGCGATCGGATTGGCGGATCGGATCGTTTTCAGCAGAGACACACTCGAAACAGGGCCACTTGGGTTAATCTCGGACGGGTACGCGTCCCAAGCCCAGGCAGTGTCAAGTGGGGTGGTTCGCACCTCGTTCGATGCACGGGTAACGACTCCGATCGCCTATCATGGTGGTGTGGATGAACCGGTGTGTGGGAGCCAGAACGTGTTGCCGAAACAATTTTTGATTCAGGTTGATGGCACGGGTTCGGCGTTGGCGTTGTGCAACGCGGTGGTGACGATTGGGCCGATCAGTTCGCCGGACCGGCCGGATGTGGGGCTGATTGCTGATCCCAGTGTCCCGGTTGTGACGATCCAACGCACGCAGGACGATTACTTCTTGCGTAGCCCGCAACAGGTGAAGGTCAACGGCAAGACGACGAATGATAAATTGCTTAGTGATGGAGACAAGATCGAGCTTTCGCCTCGCTGCCGATTCAAGTTTCGTTTGCCCCACGCGGCAAGCACGACGGCGGTGATCGAGCTGGCGGGGGCGAGGCTCGTGCGTGGTGATATCAAGCGGATCCTATTGTTGGATCGTCAACTCGTCATCGGCGCGGGGCCGGCCTGTCATCTGCGAGCGGATTCGGCCCAGGAACCTGTTATTCTTAGTCTGCGCGATGGTCGGCTGATGCTGCAGTCCAAGCAAACGATGAAGGTGGGAGGCGACGATCACGATCCGCAGGCGGGGACTCCGGGGGCGGGGGCGGGGGTGCCGGGGGTGCCGATGGATACGCCTGTGAATTTTGGATCGGTTGCACTACGAATCATGGAGGCCTGAGGGTTTTAGACGGCCAGGCTACAGAGGACGTTTTCGCTAGCAGGAAAAGACGATGCACACTTACCAATACCAACCCGGCGACCGACCCTTGGAGGGGTACACGATCAAGAGCGCAGCCGGCCACGGCGGGTTCGGCGAGGTTTATTACGCGGTCAGCGATGCTGGGCGCGAGGTCGCGCTCAAGGCGGTGCAGGGTTACGAGCAGATCGAGTTGCGTGGCATCAGCCAGTGCATGAATCTTAAGAGCCATTACCTGGTGACGATCTTTGATGTTAAGTACAACGAGAAGAGGCAGCCGTTTGTTTTGATGGAGTATATCGCTGGGCCTTCGCTTGCGGATTTGATTGATGATTCGCCCAATGGGTTGGGGCCGGAGAAAACAGCGTTCCTTTTGCGTGAGATCGCCAAGGGTCTGTCATACCTGCACGACCACGGCATCGTCCACCGCGACCTCAAGCCCGCCAATATCTTTTACGAGAACGGCAGCGTGAAGATCGGTGATTATGGTTTAAGTAAGGCCATCAACGCTGACCATCATCAGAGCCAGACCGTGACCGTCGGCACCGTTCACTACATGGCTCCCGAGGTCGGCGCAGGCAAGTACGACCGCAGCATTGATATTTATGCGATGGGCGTGGTGGTGTATGAAATGCTCACCGGGCGGGTTCCATTTAAGGGTGATACACCCAGCGAAATCCTGATGAAACACCTCTCGGCCAAGCCCGACCTTGAGGGTATTGACGAGCCTTTCCGGACTGTGATCAAAAAGGCGATGGTGAAAGACCCGGCGCAGCGGTATCAGAGCATCAACGAGATGGTCGAGGCGGTGTTTGGCGAGGAGCGGATGAAGCAGAGCATGGCCAGCTATTCCACCGCCGACCTGAGCATGGTCGCGGCGCAGGTGGGCCAGAAGGTGCGCGTCGGAAGCGGGGATTCAGGGGCTGCTGCGAGCTATGACACGGGTAATACATACAAAGATAAAAGCGATCTCGGCGAACAAAGTCCGCTGTATCAGGCGGGTTACGTCAGCGGTCGTGTGATGCAAGACCGGGGCCTGGGTACGCGCAAACACGCCGACCCGCTGCGCGATCCGATGAAATCCGGTCAACGCCGCGTCCTTGCGTTGATCGCGTTGGGCGTGGTTACTTTGGGAGCCGGCTATCTGTCAGGTGTGGATCAGGGTACGGCTCTGTGGTTCGCGTTTCTGTCTGCGTTGGGAGCGGTGGCTGGCCTCTCGATCGCGCGACAACACTTGCTGCCGAGCCTCAACAATGAATCAGGCTTTGTGAGGCGGATCGTCACCGGGGGGCCTGCGATCCTGTGTGCGGGGCTGTTGTCGGCACCGATTGCGTTTGACATGGTTTCGGGTATCCGCGGGCAGTTCAACTTCACGATTTTAGCTCTCGCCGCTCCTCTGTTTCTAATGGACTGGCTCAAGGCGATGTCGCCGGGGCGAGCGGATCGGATCGCGTTTGGTTCGGCGATCAGCGCGGGATTCCTCGGCTGGATGGCGTCCTGGTTTTTGGATGATGTGAGTTCTCTACTGGCGTTCGGCATCCCCACGGCGATCATGCTGGCGACCCAGGCGCTCAGTCCGTTTGACCCGACTGTGACCGAGGACCGTGCGATAGGTTGTGGTATTGATGCTGGGCGACACGATACGGGCCGTGACAACGTACCGCCTGCGGCTGACAAGTCGCGTAAACGTTTTGCAACGCATACAACCGAACAGGTCAATGCTTACTCTGCGGTGGTGACAGAAAACACGTCGCCACGCAGTCGGCTGGTCGCGATGCTGATGGCGGTTGTGCCCTTTGCGACGGGGTTTCCGATCTTTGGTTTGCATCGGTTCTATGCTGGGAAGACGGGGACGGGGATTCTTTGGTTGCTGACGTTTGGGTTGTTTGGGATCGGTCAGATTGTGGACATTATCCTGATCGCGACGGGTACGTTTACGGACGCGGCGGGTCGGCCTATGACCGCTTGGCAGACGGGGCAGGGATCGTCGGGTGGGCGAGGGGGGCTGGCTAAGCAACATGGCGGGCAGGTTGATGTGACGCGGTCTTATCCGTCTGCCGGGTTACTCCCCAGTTTTTTTAGTGTGGTCTTGTCCTTCATTGGTTCACTGATGATCCTCGTGGGTCTGACTTTTGGGCTGGGCTTGGCGTTGCATCTGCCGGAGGCGATTGCGTCGGGCGTGGTGTTGCCGGGGCTGGCAGGTGAGATCAGCACGGGGTTGGGATACGACCGTTGGCCGGCGATGTTTACCGATCTGGGGCAGGTGTTTTCCGGCGTGATGTTCCTGGTGGGCGGTGCGGCGTTGATCCTTGCGAGACGCGGCGGCGGCGGTGCACACATGCTTCGGGCTGGGCTATCCACGCTGGTGTTGATGTTCTTTATTCCTCTGGTCTCGCCGAACCTGACTCGATACAACATGGATGATCGGTGGTTTGGGATCGTGGATGAGTTGAATCACGACCGCACCGGGCCTGCGATTGAGCTGCTGATGCAGAGCTTCAATTTGCGTGGGACGGTGTTTTTGGGGCTGGTGATTCTGGCTTGCGTGTTTGCGTTGGCGTGGCCGGCGAAGCAGGGGGCGTTGGGTGTTGCACCGGCGATTGAGGAAGGAGCGTCATGATGGCTGCGGGTATTTCAATAGTTGGGTTGTTTGTTTTGGGCATCCTTGCCCTGCTGGCGATCCTGTTGATCGTGTTTATTGTTAAGGCTTTAAGTAAGAATCCGGGCGTGGGCCGGGTGTTAGTCGGTGGGTTTGCCGTGGTGGTGATCTGGGTTGTGGGTACGTTTTTGTTGTATCAGAGACAGACTGTGGATTCCAGAGAGAGTTTGAATTCCATAATGTCCTATGACGATAGGGTAGGCGTCTCCGGTGGGGGGGCTTCTATCCAACCACAAGCGCCCATGAGCAGCGGCATCACGATCGCGGGCACGCCGTGGACGAATGCGGTTGAAGAGTTTCAGGATTTCGAGGCGGATGTTTACCCGTCCATCGAGGCGGCAGCCGAAGCACTGGGCCGACGGGTGGGCACACGGCTGATGGAAACGTCAAGCACGGGCAATACAGCTAAGCGATCTATCTACGTCTGGCTTGATGAAGATTTAGGTTCCATCTCGCGCGACGTATTGGAAGCGGTGGCGACGGGTATCCGGCAGAAGCTCGACAACCCGGCCTATGTGTCGGTCGAACGCCCGGCATCGCCTGACGCGGTCGCGGTCGGGCTGGCTGTCCAGGAGTTCCAATTCGAGAGTCACAAACGCTGGCGGAAACAAACCGAGTCGCGCTCGGGTGCGATTGCGCTCCGTGTTAAGACCCCTGATGGGCCGTTCTCTGTCTCGACGCGCTTCAACGAAGCTCCCTGGGTAGAAGACCGCAACGCTTTCGCAGCAAAATACTCGAAAGGCGATTGGCTGGTCGGCTACTCTGATGGCACACACACCACGCAAGAACAAGCGAAGCGGGACGCGATCCTCGCCGCCACCGAGACACTGCTCCCTCTGGCGAAGGCCCGGATCAGCCAACTGCCCGCTTCCGACCAGCATCACTTCACCAAGCAGATGCAGGAAGACCCCGACTGGCTCCGCGATCGGATCGCCGACGAGTTGGTTGCAGGGAACATGTTGGCGGACCGGTTTGCCCAGCGTTTTGATCGGCCCTACGGCACGGTCTGGCGCGAGGCGGTGCTGATCGATGCTTCACCCAAACGTATCGAGGAGATCGCAAGGTCGCTGGTGCAGGGCGTGGATTCCCGTGTGGCGAGTAAACGGGGGGCCTTGTTATCGTACATCGCGATGTTCGGGTTGGTGCTGGGGACGTATGTATTTCTGAATATGGCGACGAAGGGTTATTATGCCGGGGCGCTGCGTTTTGTGGCGGTCGTCGGGGTGGTGGTGGTGGTGTTTATTGTGAAGTTTTTGATTTGATGGGGTTCTCTGGATCGATGCATCAGTATGAACAAACTATCCGAGGCTGAACGCTACCTGCTGGACGCGGTGCGTCGTGGGGATGAGCAGGGTTGGCCGCAACTGGTGGATCGTTACCAGGGGCGGTTGTTGGCGTTTGCGCGTAGCCGGGTGCGTGATGCGGGTGAGGCGGAGGACCTGGTGCAGGAGGCGTTCATCGGGCTGCTGCGCGGGCTTGAGAAGTTTCGCGGGGATTCGAGTTTGGAGACGTATTTATTTTCGATCCTGCGTCGGCGGATTATTGATGCGTATCGGGGCAAGGCAAAAAGTCTGTGTTTGTTGCGGGATACGTTGCGGGCGGGGGACGATGATTCGGATGCGGGGCCTGAGTCTCGTTTGCCGGCCCCGGACCTGACGGCGAGCACTTATGCCCGCAATGCCGAACACCGTGGCGAGATGCACAGTGCGCTTGCGGGTGCGATCGATGAGCTGGTGTGTGGGTATAAGGATGCGTTGAACTTTCGTGAGTTGCAGATCATTGAGCTGGTATTTTATGCGCAACTAAAAAACGCGGAGGTGGCGGAGGCGGTGGGCGTGGATGCTGGGCATGTGGGGACGGTCAAGCATCGCAGCCTGGCACGCATCCGAAAACACCTGCTGGATCAAGTTGCCCCCGGTAGCCCCGCCTCCGGTAGCTCCGCCGCTGGTACTTCCCCGGATCCCCCTGATTCCCCGGACCTGCCGGATATCCCGGATGCTTTGCTCACCGCGGTCTGGGAAGACCATCGGCCAAGCTGCCCCAAGCGAAGCACGATCGGCGGGTATCACCTGGGCACGCTGGACCCGGGCTGGCAGGGTTATGTTGATTTTCATCTGAATCGGCTTGGTTGTCGGTTTTGCCTGGCGAACCTTGATGACCTCAAGGAAAGCGAAGACCGGGCACATTTGGATCGGCTTCGCCAGCGGGTGCTGCAATCGACGGTGGGGTTTTTGAAGAAGGGCTGATTGGGCCCCCGGCCCCCCGGCCCCCCGGAAGCCCCGGGGGTTTTGTGGATGTGGTGGATCAACCGTGGGCTTGCGCTCATGGCTATTACGAACCGGCCATGATGCGTGGATTCAGAACGCTGGGATTGCCCGCCGGTACAATGCCCGCATGAGTGACCGACTGACTAACGTGGAAGAGAAGATCGCTTACTTGGAACAATTTGTTTCCGAGTTGGATGGCGTGGTGCGCGAGTTGCACGACGGGTTGAATGCGGTGCGGCGTGAGGTGGGGCAACTGCGGAATCAGCTTGGGCAGCAGGGGCAGGGGGATGATGAGGGGGACGATCTGGAGGCGCAGAGGCCGCCGCATTATTGAGTTGGGCGTGGGGGGGGATTGTGGGATGGTGTATAGCGGATCGCGGGTAGAAGACGAGGCGTGTGGGTTTAATTCGGAGGTCGATCTTTGTCTGATGCACATGGCGTGTTGATTTGTGCCAATCCGTTCAGCGGGTCTGGGCCGAATGGTCGGCTTGCGGAGGCGTTGGTGGGGGAGCTGTCGGGCAGGGGGTTTGAGGCCAGGCTTCTGTGGGGTCTTGAGGAACGCGAGGCCGCGTTGTCGGACCCGGGTTTGGCGGAGTGGTGTCGATGTGTGGTGGTGGCGGGGGGGGATGGGTCGATCGGTGCGGTGATTAATGAGATGGGGCGGGCGGGTGCGCTGCCGGGGGTATTGCCGGGGGCGGGGGGGCCGGGGGTGGCGTTGGCGACGCTGCCGATCGGTAATGAAAACCTGTTTGCGAAGCACTATGGATTTACGGGTGATGTCGTGGCACTGGCGGATGCGATAGAGGCGGGGCGGACACGCCGGGTTGATCTGGGGCGGGTGAGTTCGCCGGGTGAGGATTCGCAGGGGTATCTGTTTACGTTGATGGCGGGTGTGGGGTTTGATGCTGAGGTGGTGCATCGGATGGATCGTTGGCGGTCTACTCACAAGGGTCTTCGGCGTGTAAGCCGGGCCAGCTATTTCCCCCGGGTTGTCTCGTCGGCATGGGGCTATGGGTATCCCAGGCTGAGGGTGGAGGCTGACGGGGAGGCATTTACGGGAACACATTTATTTGTCTTTAATCTGCCTGAATACGGCGGGGGATTTGAGCTTGCGCCGCCGGGTTGTTGTGGGGATGATGGTTTGTTGGACTGGGTGATGTTTGATCGGCCGGGGGTGTTGCCGTTGCTGGGTTGCGCGTGGTCGGTCCTGCGTGGCAAGCACTTGCATCGTCGTGATGTACAGCACGGTCGAACGAAGTGCCTGACAATCCGGTCGGATTCAGAGGCTGCGGTTCAGCCCCCGGCTCAGCCCCCGGTGCAAGTGGATGGCGACCCAGCGGGCGTCTTGCCGGTGGATGTGCGGGTGGATGAGCGGGTCCAGCTTGAATTGTTGATAACTTGATAGCCGGGTAGGTCTAATAACGGATAAAGCGTAGGGATATTGATTTTTTGGCACGATGTTAGTCGTGTCTATAACGCATATTAGCAGCGTGGTTTATGGACTGTTCAATCTGATAAATCAGCAAAGTCAAGGCCCAACGGCCCAAAAACATGAAAATTTTGGCCCCGCCGGGTTGTGGCGGGAGAAAATTTAGTCTATACTAATCGGTTCGCGGTGCATAAAACGATGATCGGGAAGCTGTAAGGCCTGTAACTAACTACACTTATCACTCGCAAGATCGAGGTAATCGATGCTGCAGAAGACGGTGCGCGACTACTCCAAACGTGGAGATGCGTTATCAATCCCTAATCTGGTTGATGTTCAACAAGCTGCTTACGAGCGGTTTCTCCAGAAAAACCTTCCACACGACAAACGAGATCCGCGCATGGGTCTCGAGGGTTTGTTGAAGGAGGTATTCCCGATCGAGTCTTACGACGGGAATATGCATCTGGAATATGTGCATTACCGGCTGGACGAGCCTAGGTACACGCCTGACGAATGTCGGGAACTGAGGTTGACCTACGGGTTGCCTTTCAGGATCCGCGTGCGTCTGGTCCGCAAGGACGTGGCGGAGATCCCCGAAGAGGATATCTACCTCGGCGAGATCCCCGTGCTGATAGGCGGCGGCGAGTACATCATTAATGGTGCTGAGCGCGTGATTGTGAATCAGCTACACCGGTCGCCCGGCGTGGACTTCTCGATTGCGTCTGCGGAGGCTGACCGGCCTTTGCACTCGGCTCGGATTATTCCGGACCGCGGTTCGTGGATCGAGTTGGAGGTGTCCAAGAAGGACGTCCTTCAGATGCGGATCGATCAGTCGACCAAGATCCCTGCGACGACTTTCCTTCGTGCGATCGATGAAAAGTACTCGACGACGGATGCACTGTTGCGGACGTTCTATGACGTGCAGACGGTCAAGTCGGCTGATCTTAAGCCTGAGCATTATGTGGCTGTCCCGATCATCGACACCGAGACCGGCGAGGAGCTGGTCCCGATCGGTGCGCAGATTGGCGAGCATCTCGAGCAGGTTCAGGCCAGCAAGCTCAAGAAGGTCGATATCATCGTCAATCCAGGGGATCTGTTGATCCTCAATACGATTGCGGATGAAAAGCAGACGGAGATCGAAGGCGTAACGCTCACCGAATACGAGGTATCGCTGCTGGCGTTGTATGCCCGCCTTCGCCCGGGGAACCCGCCTCAGGTCGATAAGGCCAAGCAACTGATTCAAGAGAAGTTTTTTGATGAGAACCGTTACCGCCTGGGCAAGGTTGGCCGGTTCCGCATTAATCGTAAGTTTGATATTGATGGTGACAAGGGCGAGATGAAGCTGCGGGCGGAGGACTTCCTGCAGGTGATCAAGTACCTGCTGGACCTGCGCAGCAACCGCAACAAGGCTCACATCGACGACATCGACCACTTGGGCAACCGGCGTCTGCGGACGCTGGACGAGTTGGCGGTGGAGGAAATGCGTAAGGGCTTCTTGAAGCTCAAGCGGACCGTGCAGGAGCGGATGAGCGTTAAGGATCTTGATGAGATGAGCAAGGTCGCTGACCTGGTCAACTCCAAGAGCATCAGTAGCGCGATCGACCACTTCTTCGGGCGTGGCGAGCTTTCGCAGGTCGTTGACCAGACCAATCCGTTGAGCATGCTCACCCATGAGCGTCGTTTGTCGGCACTTGGGCCTGGTGGTCTGAACCGTAAGCGTGCGGGCTTTGAGGTTCGCGACGTACACATCTCCCACTATGGGCGTATCTGTCCGATCGAGACGCCTGAAGGCACGAACATCGGCCTGATCGCATCACTTGGGCTTTATTCCAAGGTGGATGAGTACGGCTTCCTGCAGACGCCTTACCGTGAAGTGAAAGACAACAAGATCACCGGCGAGATCAAATTCCTGCGTGCTGACGAGGAAATGAAACTCACGCTGGGGCCAGCGGATGTGCTTGAGGTGGATGGCACGCTTAAGAAGGGTGCGGTCCTGGCGCGGGTCGATGGCGATCTGTCGCAGGTGCCTTCCAGCCAGATCGATTATGTCGATATCAGCCCCAAGCAGATTGTGGGTGTGTCGGCGGCGTTGATCCCGTTCCTCGAGCACGACGATGCGAACCGGGCGTTGATGGGCTCGAACATGCAGCGTCAGGCTGTGCCGTTGATCAAGGTGGATCCGCCTTGCGTCGCGACCGGCATGGAAAAACACATCCCGACCTACTCGGGGATGTTGGTGCGTGCCCGCAATGCTGGGACGGTTACTTATGTTGATGCCAAGCAGATCGTGATCGACAACGCCGACGAATACGTTTTGCGTAAGTTTGTCGGCTTGAACGAGCGTACCTGTCAGAACCAGAAGCCGATCATTCGTCTTGGGCAGAAGGTTGAGAAGGGGCAGACCCTTGCCGACGGTGCTGCGACCAAGAACGGCGAGCTGGCGTTGGGCAAGAACGTGCTGGTCGCGTTCAACACCTTCGACGGCTACAACTTCGAGGACGCGATCGTCATCAACGAACGCCTGGTGAAGGACGACACGTTCACCTCGATCCACATCGAAGATTTTAACGTGGAGATCCGCGAGACCAAGCTGGGGCGTGAAGAGTTCACCTGTGATATCCCCAACGTCAGCGAGAAGATGCTGTCGATGCTCGATGAGCACGGGATCATCCGCACGGGTGCTTACGTCAAGCCCCGCGACATCCTCGTGGGCAAGGTTTCGCCTAAGAGTAAGAGCGAGCTAACTCCCGAAGAGAAGTTGCTGCATGCGATTTTTGGTCGGGCTGGCGAAGATGTGAAGAATGATTCGCTGGAAGTTCCAGCCGGGACCGAGGGCATCGTGATCGGTGCCAAGCGGTTCAGCCGACGGATGCACCTCAGCGACGAGCAGAAGAAGCGTCTCCGCAATGAGATGCGTGAGTACGAAGCCAACATGGACGATCGGGCTGCTGAGCTGTTCCGTCAGATGATTGAGCAGATCAACGAGGCCACCGGGACCGCGATGGTTGACCCATCGACCCGTCAGAAGGTCGCCGCCAGTGACATCACCGAGGTTATCCTCGAGCAGATCGAGTCGTTTGATCTGAAGTGGGTCAAGGGCAATAAGGAAGTCAAGGAAGCCGGGACCGCGGTGCATAGCCAGTTCTGGCCTCGTATCCAGGCGATCGAAAAAGAGAAGACCCGTAAGCTCGCTCACATGAAGCGCGGCGACGAGCTTCCCTCCGGCGTGCTGGAGATGGTCAAAGTCTACATCGCCACCAAACGCCCCCTGAGTGTCGGCGACAAGATGGCTGGGCGTCACGGGAACAAGGGCGTCATCGCCCGTATCGTTCCCGAGCAGGACATGCCGTTCCTTGATGACGGCACCAGCGTTGACGTGTTGCTGAACCCGTTGGGCGTGCCTTCGCGTATGAACGTCGGGCAGATTCTTGAGACTCACTTGGGCTGGGCCTGCGGTGTTCTGGGTTTCCAGGCGGTAACACCTGTCTTTGACGGTGCGACCGAGGCGGAAATCCACGCGGTGGTCGAGGAAGCCAATGCTTATGTAGATAAGCGGCTTGCTGAGACCAAGGGCAATCACGGCCCGGAAGAAGTTCTGGCGAAGATGCCTTACGGCGGGAAGATTCAACTCTACGACGGCCGCACCGGTGAGCCGTTCGATGAGAGGACGACCGTTGGGCGTATGTACATCATCAAGCTGCACCACCTGGTGGATGACAAGATCCATGCCCGTGCGACCGGCCCTTACTCGTTGATTATTCAGCAGCCGCTGGGCGGCAAGGCGAGGACCGGCGGGCAGCGGTTCGGTGAGATGGAAGTCTGGGCGCTCGAGGCCTACGGCGCGGCGTACATCCTTCAGGAATTGCTGACCGTCAAGAGCGACGATGTTGAAGGCCGGACCAAGATTTACGAATCGATGGTCAAGGGCACCAACTCGTTGGAGGCCGGGATGCCGGTCGCTTTTGATGTGCTCTGCAACGAGGTGAAGGGTCTAGGCCTGAACATCACGCTGGAGAAGGTCGAGCTTGAGGGTGGCAGCATCCTTTAGATCGACGGTAGGGGCAGTGACATGTGCCGGTGACGCCGGCCAACCAAAAACTTTCACGCTCAATAACCTTGGGAGCGTCTTGAACTATGGCAGAACTGATGTACGACCGTGTGAACGACTACGCCTCGGTGAAGATCACCCTCGCGAGTCCGGACGACATCCGCTCTTGGTCCTTCGGCGAAGTAAAAAAGCCCGAGACCATCAACTACCGAACCTACCGCCCCGAGAAGGACGGCCTGTTCTGCGAGCGGATCTTTGGTCCCGAACGCGACTACGAGTGCGCCTGTGGCAAGTACAAGGGCACCAAGTTCAAGGGCATCATCTGCGACCGCTGCGGGGTGAAAGTTACCCACTCCCGCGTGCGTCGCAAGCGGATGGGCCACATCAATCTGGCTGCGCCGATCGTTCACATCTGGTTCTTCAAGGCGATCCCTTCGCACCTGGGCAACCTCCTTGGGATGAAGACCAGCGACATCGAGAAGGTCGTTTACTTCCAGGATTACACCGTCATCGATCCCGGCGACACCCCGCTGAAGGATCGTCAACTCCTGACCGAAGACGAATACCGGACCGCACGCGAGCAGTACGGCCACGGGTTTGTCGCGTCGATGGGTGCCGAGGCGATCAAAGAGCTTCTGGGCAAGCTGGACCTGCACGAGACCCAGGCCCAGATCCGTGAAGACCTGGGCAACACGCGCAGCAAGCAGAAGATCAAGGACCTGTCCAAGCGCCTGAAGATCGTCGAGCAGATCCGTCACTCCGAGAACAAGCCCGAGTGGATGGTCATGGACGTGGTCCCGGTGATCCCGCCTGACCTTCGCCCCCTGGTGCTGCTTGAGTCGGGCAACTTCGCGACCAGCGACCTGAACGACCTGTACCGCCGGATCATCAACCGCAACAACCGGCTCAAGAAGCTGATGGACCTCAACGCGCCGGAGGTCATTATCCGCAACGAGAAGCGGATGCTCCAGCAGTCGGTCGATGCGCTTTTTGACAACGGCCGATGCCGTCGCCCGGTGCTGGGTTCCAGCAACCGTCCGCTTAAATCTCTGACCGACATGATCAAGGGCAAGCAGGGCCGGTTCCGCGAGAACCTCCTGGGCAAGCGCGTCGACTACTCCGCGCGGTCCGTGATCGTGGTTGGCCCAGAGCTGAAACTTCATCAGTGCGGTCTGCCTAAGAAGATCGCGTTGGAGTTGTTCCAGCCGTTCATCATCCGCAAGCTCAAAGAGCATGGCCTGGTCGATACGATCAAGAGCGCTAAGAAGATGCTCGAGCGTCGTGACCCCGAGGTCTGGGACATCCTCGAAGAGGTGATCTACCAGCACCCGGTCCTCTTAAACCGTGCACCGACCCTTCACCGCATGGGTATCCAGGCTTTTGAGCCTGTGCTGGTTGAGGGCAACGCGATTAAGATTCACCCGCTGGTTTGCGCCGGGTTCAATGCTGACTTTGACGGCGACCAGATGGCGGTCCACCTGCCATTGTCCGTTGAAGCTCAGGCCGAGGCCCAGATCTTGATCCTCGCGACCCACAACATTTTCAGCCCCGCCAACGGCAACCCGATCATCAGCCCGTCGCAGGATATCCTGCTCGGTGCGTACTACCTCACGATGATCGCAGCCGAAGTCTCGCAGGAGCCGGCGGATTGTCCGTCGTTCCGCGATCCGTTCGAGGCTTTCCTGGCCTACGATCTTAAGAAAATCCACCTGCACACCCCGATCGAAATCCGTCTGCCGAAGGGCCGCTACGGCGACATCATTCTGGACATGGGTAGTCAGCCCGAGGCACTGCCTAAGAACAGCCGGATTATCACCACGGTCGGTCGGCTTCTCTTTAACGAGATCCTGCCCGAGGGGATGCACTACTACAACTTCGCGCTGGGTGCCAAGGCGTGCAGCCGTGTGATCGATGACACCTATGCCCGTTGCGGTCGGCCTGCGACGATTGATCTGCTGGATGACCTCAAGGCCATCGGGTTTAAGCACTCGACTATCTCCGGGCTGTCGTTCGGCCTGACCGACCTGCGCATCCCCGCCAGGAAGCAGGAACTGATCGACGCGACCCAGAAGAAGGTCGATCGTGTTGAGAAGGCTTACCACGCCGGTGCCATCACCGAGCGCGAACGCTACAACCAGTTGCTCGACCTCTGGACACACTGCCGGGAGGGTGTCACTAAGGAACTGCTCAAAGAGCTGCGCAACGACCGCCGCGACGAGAACGGCAAGCCCCTGCCCTGTGACGGGACCGAGGGCAAGCTGGTCATCAACCCCGTGTACATCATGAGTAAGGATGCATCCGGTGCCCGTGGTAACGTCAGTCAGGTCCAGCAGCTTGCGGGCATGCGTGGTCTGATGAGTAAGCCGTCCGGCGAGATCATCGAGACGCCGATTAAAGCCAACGCCCGCGAAGGCCTAAGCGTTCTGGAATACTTCTCCTCGACTCACGGTGCCCGTAAGGGTTTGGCCGACACCGCGTTGAAGACCGCCGACTCGGGCTACCTCACACGCAAGCTCGCCGACGTCGCGCAGAACGTCTTCATCAGTCAACACGACTGCGAAACCAGACAGGGCATCACCAAGCGCGCCACCTACAAGGGCGAAGAGATCGACATCCCGCTGCGTGAGTGCATCGTTGGACGGACCGCGCGTGAGACGATCCGTAACCCGATCACCGACGAGCTGATCGTCGCCGAGAACGAGTTGGTTACCGATGGGGCCGCGCTGAAAATCGAGGCTTTAGGCATCGACGCGGTAATGGTCCGTTCGGGTTTGACCTGCGAGTCCCGGCATGGCATCTGCGCCTTGTGCTACGGGCAGGACCTGTCCACCGGTCGACTGGTTGAAGAGGGGCTGGCTGTGGGCATCATCGCGGCCCAGTCCATCGGTGAACCCGGCACGCAGCTAACCATGCGTACGTTCCACACCGGTGGCGTTGCGACAACCAGCCTGGTCGAGAGCTCGTTCCAGGCATCCCATGCCGGCACGATCGAGATTCGAGACTGTAACCAAGTCCCCACCATCGATGAAGATGGCAACGAGACGCTCGTTACGCTCAAGCGCAACGGTGAGGTCGCCGTCCTCGATGAGAAGGGCCGGGAGCTTGAGAAGTTCAAGGTCCAGTACGGCTCATACATCCGCGTCAAGCCCGGCGAAACGGTCAAGCGTGGCAAGGTTCTGGTCCAGTGGGATCTCCACAGGACCGCGATCCTTGCCGAGAAGGACGGCGTGATCCGCTTCGAGGACATCGTCATTGGCGAGACCGTCCGCCCCGAGGCCGAGACCACGTCCGCCAAGGGCAAGAAGAAGAAGGCCCAGGACGAAGATAATCGTGAGAGCCTGGTCGTCATCGAACACAAGGGCGAGATGCACCCGCGCATCGTGATCGAAGACGCCGATGGCAAGATCCTCGACTTCCACTACCTGCCCGCGAAGGCGCGTATCGACGTGGTGGAGGGTCAGAAGATCGAGGCCGGGCAGATGCTCGCACGACAGCCGCGTGAGGCGACCGGGTCCAGCGACATCGTCGGCGGTCTGCCACGGGTGACCGAGATCTTTGAGGCACGACGCCCCAAGGAAGCGGCTGTCATGGCTGAGATCTCCGGCGACGTCGAGCTACGCAGCGACCGTCGCCGTGGCAAGATGACCATCATCGTCAAGTCCGATGCGGGCCTCGAAGCCGAGCACCACGTCCCACAGGACCGCCACCTCTTGGTTCACACCAACGATTTTGTCGAGGCCGGCGACCCGTTGATCGACGGGCCATTGGTTCCGCAGGATATCTTGCGCGTCAAGGGTGAAGAGGCGCTCTACAACTACCTTCTGGAAGAGGTACAGAACGTCTACCGCGCCCAGGGCGTGCCTATCAATGACAAGCACATCGAGATCATCGTCGCACAGATGATCCGCAAGGTCCGGGTGGAGAACCCAGGCGATGCGAACCTGCTGCCCAACGAGGTGATCGACAAGTTCCGCTTCCGTGCCGCCAACGACGCGATCGTCAAGAGCCTGAAGGTTAAGGAACCCGGCGACAGCGGCCTGCCCGACGGGACGATTGTTTCCAAGAACGAGTTGAAGGATATCAACGCCAAGCTCGAGGCCGATGGCAAGGAGATCGCCAAGACCGTCAAGTGTCGGCCCGCGAACGCCAAGACGCTGCTCTTGGGTATCACCAAGGCCAGCCTCCAGAGCGAATCCTTCCTCTCCGGCGCGTCTTTCCAGGAGACCACCAAGGTCCTCACCGAGGCCGCTCTGGCGGGCAAGCACGATCCGCTGGAAGGTCTCAAGGAAAACGTCCTGCTGGGGCACCTGATCCCGGTCGGCACGGGCTTCAAGAAGTACACCGGATTGAAGGTAATCAAACTCGCCGAGCCTCCGGCCTTGGAACTGCCAAGCCGCGAAGAAGAGTTGGAAGACGCCGCCGCCGTGGCCGAGGCCGCCGGTGCAGAGACGCCCGGCGAGATCGAAACCACCGTCGGCGAATCTCAACTGGTCGCTCAACTACTGGGCGAAGAGATGCCCGGCGGGAAAAAGAAGTGACACACGGTTAGATCAATCGCATAAACATAAAAACCCACGCCTCACGGCGTGGGTTTTTTAATAAATATTCTGATACAAGATCGTGCGTTGATCTATCGAGCGTTCTCAATCCAAACGTAGCATCTCACCAATAGCCCCCGGCGGAAGCCGGGGGCTCAATCGCGGGCTTCCGTTCGTGGTTAACGAATATTACCAATCCCGTTAAATACTCGTGCGTCTGTGAAGCCCACGTTCTCCTGAACGTGGGACGGTACAACGAACTGACGCACGAGTTCTTTTCGGGATTGGTATATTACGGTTTCAATTTAATTTATGCGCGACCGCTTGACCCTCAGCCCTCGGGTTTACCAGGGGTTGGCGCGACATCAGGCACGATTATTTATCGTGATCCGCATCAGAAGTCGAAAACCAGCGCCCCGTAGTACTTCACGTCGTTGTGTTTGGCGGTCCCGCCGGTCTTGGATTCGTACTCGTTGTCGATGCCGAACTTGAGGCTGATCCCGTCCGCTTCATCGATCGCCAGCGTCCATGCGGTGCCAGCGAGGGTGCGTGACTCGCCGAACTCGTCGAGGTCGGGGAACACCGTGACATAGCTTTCGAGTTTCTGCCGGTCGTTGATCTGGTAGACCCATTCCAAGCCGAACAGCGCCTCGGGGACCAGTTCACCGATGATGCCGCCCTCGTAGCTGGCCCCGATGCCCGTCCGTCCGATGAGGCTGTGCTTGTCGGTGTCGATCAGTTGCTTGCCGACGCCGAGGAATCCGCCGGTCCGGGTCTCCCAGTCCTGGAACTCGTCGTACTCGAACTTGGCGCTGGCGAACTTGAACCAGGGGCTGTCGGGCATGAGCCAGTCGTGGGTTGCTATTGCGGTGAATTCGTTGCGGGTCCGGCTGCTGTCGTTTTCGGTACGGAAGTACCTCGCGCCCAGGAGCCAGCGGTGAAAGTCGTCTTCCTGCGTGGCGGTGAAGACGGAGTGGAGGTCGAACGTCTGGCTGTTCCCATCGCTGCCGTTGAAGCCAAGCTCAAAGTTCTTGTCCCAGCCGGGTAGCAGTTTCTGTGAGAGTGAATCAGGGGCGGGGGGCGCTGGCTCATCTTCGGGTTCGGCGGCGACCAGGGCGTCTTCACCCTCCGGGGATGTGATCAGGACGGCCTTCACCTGCTCGACAGGGACCTGGATCTGCCCCAAAACCGGGTGCTCGATGACGATCATCTGATCGGATTGTTCCACGACCTTGCCGTGCAGCAGGTCGCCGGCCACCAGCTCGACGGTGTCGGCGAAGATGGGCGTAGAGGCAATGAAAAACGCGAGTACAGCTACAAAATAATTCCGCACGGAATGCTCCCTGATCGTTGAGTTGGGTGGTGTTAGTGCTGGGCGCTAAATCAGTTTCCATGATATCTGATTTATCCTGATTTTCCAAGGGTGAGCGCTTGATGTCTGGGTTATTGGACTCTGTCAATGCGCAAAAAAAAGCCGCCGGGGTTTAACCCGACGGCTGTGAAATCAAGATAACTTGTCGAAACCAAGCCGAGGCTTAGCGGCGACGAAGCATCATCAGACCACCCAGGCCCATGAGAGCCAGGCTGGCTGGTTCTGGGACGTCGGTGACGACGACATTGGTGTAGAGGCCAGCGGAGACAGCAGGGTTGCCGGCGATCGAGCTGAAGAAGTCAGCGTAGATCAGGCTGAGGCTGCCGGTGGTGCTGAAGCCAGTGCCATCGGTGTTGTCAAGGGTAACGACGTGGACGCCGTCAACCTCGAATTTGGCGCGGGTGCCAGAGACGGTGATGACCATCTCACGCCAGGCGAAGCCAGCCGCACCAGCGCGGGTGAACTCGATCTGAGCAGGGTGCAGCAGAGTCTGTGCTGCGGGGGCACCGGTGGGTGGGAACAGGCCGATTTCGCCACCGATGTTAGGGTGGTTCAGGCCGGTGAGCAGGCCGTTGAACCCGCCGTCGCCGAGACCCTGAAGCGTGCCGTTTTCGTGTGCACGAAGGTCTGTGCCTGAGCCAGCATCGCCGGTGAAGGTCAGGTTGGCACCGGAGTCAAACGCGGCAGCCGCGCCGTCGTGACCGATGGCCGCACCGATGAATTCGGTCGAGCCAGCGCCACCGAATTCCAAAGGACCGGTGTAGTTGGCCCAGAAGTTCAGGGTGACCTGGTAGGTGCCGCTGAAGACGGTGTTGCTGTGAACGCCGATGCTCTCGGCGCCGGTCGTGGCGTCACCGTTGTTGGCTTCGAGCCTAAGAGCAAGGGTGTTAGTAGCACCGGGAGCCATCGGGACGCCGATTGCGCTGTAGTCGTAGCCGAAGGTTGCGAGGCTGTCAGCGGTACCGTTGACGGTCCAGTTGGCACCGGTGCTCATGTCGTCCGACAGAAGCACAGCAGCCGAAGCCGACGATGCGGTCATTGCTGCGGCAGCAACTGCGAGTCCATATCCAAACTTTCTCATCTCTCCGTCCTCCTAAAAATGAAGAATCAAAACTCTTAACTCAAACAATAAAAATCACACACCCGTGGTGTGTATTTACGCGAATTGATAAACCGGTTCTCTCTCTCCTTCGATCCCGTGCCCAGAATGGGCCTCAATGAAATCCTTCTCTCCCTACACTTCTACCCCCAATACTTATGTATAGAATGACCCAAATGGTATCATTTGTCAAGCCTAATGTTTTATAATTATCGAAGTTCAGGCACTATTTTCGGCCTTGAAGCCGTATTTTACGAGATCGGGTGTCAGTGGGGCGGCTTAGGTAATCTCGCTAATCTGGCGTATCCGCACCCGCCGACCGGTATTGGGATAAATGGGTGCGGGGGGGATGTTAAAAAGATGTTTTAGTATGATTTTGTGCCGACTTCTCGGCAGTTACTTGCACAGATGATGAGACAAAATCAGCGCAAAAAAATCCGGGCGCCGTGGGAGCGGACGCCCGGTTCAGTGTTTGAGGACGGCAACAAACCGAGTTTGGTGTCGTCCCCTCCAACAAACTAATTGGAAGGTCGGGTCGCTTTAAGGCAATCCTTTATCAGCGACGACGACGCAGCATGGCTACGCCACCCAAACCCAGCAGAGCCAGCGTGGCAGGCTCGGGAACCGCGGCACCGGCGGCCGGTGGTGTGCCCGCGTTCCAGTTACCCAAGACCTGGTTGAGGTCATCAATACCCACGAAGCCATCACCCGAAGGGTCGGCCAGGGGGTTGGCGGGTGGCACGGTCTGGTTCCAGTTGCCCAGAATGATATTCAGGTCGTTGATACCCACGAACCCGTCGCCGTCGAGGTCGCCAGTCAGTGCCGGGGCACCGCCGGTCACCAGCAGGTTGTCGAACAGCCCGAAGGACACGGCGGAGTTGCCGGCGATCGAGGTGAAGAAGTCGGCGTAAAGGAGGCCGACCTTGCCCGAAGCGCTGAACCCGGTGCCGTCGTTGGCGTTAAGCGTGACGACATCGATACCGTCTACATTAAAAGCAGCGGTTCCTGCGGTTTCATCGACGTCGATGATGAAGTGGCGCCAAGCGAAGCCCGCCGCACCGGCGCGGGTAAATTCGATCTGAGCGGGGTGCAAGAGGATCTGGGCAGCGGGTGCACCGACTGGCGCGAACAGACCCAGTTCACCGCCGATGTTGGGGTGGTTCAGGCCGGTCAGCAGTGGATTGAAGGTGCTGTCGGCCAAGCCCTGAAGGGTGCCGTTTTCGTGGGCGCGAAGGTCCGTACCCGAGCCGGCATCGCCGGTGAAGGTCAGGTTGGCACCGGAGTCAAATGAGGTTGTCACGCCGTCATGCCCGATTGCGCCACCTGCGAATTCGGTCGACCCCGTGCCGCCGAATTCAAGCGGTCCGGTGTAGTTCATCCACATGTCGAACTCGACCGTGTAGGCACCGGAAAAGATCTGGTTGGTGACCACGGCGATCGAGTTGACCGCGCCAGCGGAGACGTTGGCTTCGAGTTTCAGGGCCAAGGTGTCCGAGCCGCTGTTCTGGGGGATGCCGACGCTGCTGTAGTCAAAGCCGAAGGTGGCGGCGCTGTCGGCCGTGCCGACGACACCAAAGTCTACGGCGCTGGTCAGGTCGGATGAAAACAGGGTCGCACCCAAGGACGGGCCAGCCGCTAACAGGCACGCCGCCAGGGACATGGGGTACATCGATTTCTTCATTTTCTACTCCTCAAAATAAGACAATAAACAAACTACGCAAGACACAAAAGTCCGGCTGTGGTTTTCACCAGAGCCGGACGAGGTTGATTCATGAGACGATCAGTGACGACGCCGAAGCATTGCGATACCACTGAGGCTCAGCAACGCCAGCGAGGCGGGTTCAGGCACGGCGGCACCGGCTGCCGGGGGTGTGCCAGCGTTCCAGTTGCCCAGGACCTGGTTGAGGTCGTCGATGCCGACGAAACCGTCACCCGATGGGTCGGCCAGGGGGTTAGCGGGTGGCACGGTCTGGTTCCATGCGGCCAGGACGATGTTCAGGTCGTTGATACCGACGAACCCGTCGCCGTCGAGGTCGCCGGTGAGGCTGCCTGCGAGCAAGTCATTTTCGGTGGTGATGACGACGTTGTCGTAGATCACGAACTGGTCTACGGGGAAAGCCGAAGAACCAGCCCCGGCATCAAACAGTCCCAAGGAGACCGCGCCGCTGGTGACGCCGCTGGTGTTCTGGACGTTCGGGTCAAGCGGGGCAAAGGTCAACTGGTCCACGAAGGGGATTTCTACGCCGTCGATCCAGAAGTTGAACGTATCGGTCCCGGCGTTGTATTGCAGGGTCCATGTTGCCCATCCATTGATGACCGCGCCGTTGCCGACGGTCGCGGCAGGGACACCTAACTGATAGGGGGCGTCGAAGTTGGTGGGGTCTTTGACCGTGGTCAGGCCGTCGGTGGGTGTGATGGAATCGCGGATGATGATGTCGTTGCCGACGTCGCCATCGACGGTGTTGAACAGGTAGGTGCCGGAGACGGTGTTGCTTCCAAAGTAGCTGGTGGCGATGCCGGGTGTGGTGTTCAGCCCGACGTAGGCGTGCTCACTGGTTCCCGCGCCTGGGCCGGCATGTGAGTAGCTCATCCAGGCATCGACCTGAAGTTGGTACGAGCCGGTGATCTCGGTGATCGCGCCGCCGGTCAGGGCGACGAGATCCAAGGTGGTCTGTGCCGAGGACGAAGCGATGGTGGAGGTGCCGTCGTTGGCGATAACCTTCACGCCGGTGCCTGTGCGGCCATCAAGGCCCGCGAAGCCAAAGTTGTGGTCGATCGATTCGCTGCCAACGCCGGAGCCTGGGTTGGAGTCGATAGTCCAGTTGGCCGACTGGTCGGTCTCAAAATCGGTGGTGTAAAGCGTGTTGGCGAACGGCACGGGGGCCGCGGCAAACACCGGCCCGGCGGCCATACCGGCGACCGCACAACCCAGCATAATACGTGACAGTTTCATCATCATCTCTCCTCCAATTAACAGGAAAAAGGGTTAGTTCTCAGGCTTAAATAACACATCGGACACTAACTTAAAGCCCGCCCCCTCGTGGCTTGCCGTCAATCGTCCAACGGTTGTTTTCGTGTGTTCTCGCATCGCTCAGTTCGTTGTCATCAAAGCTGGTCGGGTCGGCGGAGCCATACATTTCTGCTCGGACCAGTACCGGTTGGTCGTCGCCCGTTGTCAGTTTCAGGGGTTCGGAGTGTCCGTCGGCAAAAGTGGTGTTGACCGCGAGTTTATGCCGTGGATGTGGGTTTCCGAATCGGAAACTCCTGCTTGCTGCATAGTCGAATACGAAGTTTGATCCCCTGTACTCGGTCCTGCCGATCTTCTCCGCCGAGTCCATGAAGTAGATCGTATGGGATGCCTGGGTAAAGTCTCCGATCCTCGCCGAGATTGCTAGCTGTTGGTTAGGGGTGCCCCTGGTCGGCCCGGAGGGCACGACCCCTCTATAGGTGTATTCATTGATGTTAAAACCGGTCTGCCTCTGAATGATCCCGATGTTGCTGGAGTTCATGCCGTATTCAGAATACGCCCACGCCTCTCGCTGCGGATTCAGCGGGTCGGCCTCCAGGATTTCTTTCTCAGATTCGAGTGTCGGGCAGGTAAAGCCCCGGCGGTCGGGCATGTATTCCAGGTTATACAACAGCGCTGTCCACCACGAACCGTGGGACGTGCCGGGATAACCCCCGGTTCTGTAGACCTCGCGGTAGCGCACAAAGAACTCTTTATTGTCGACGGTATAAGTTGACGATGCGGTGCCGATCTGTCGGGTGTTACTCATACACACAATCGACTTGGCCGTTGCCCTTGCTGCGCCCAGTGCTGGGAGCAGGATCCCAACCAGCAGCGCGATGATCGAGATGACGACCAGCAACTCAATTAAAGTAAAAGCCCTGCCCGATGATGCCTCTGCTCTTAAACTCATCGCATTTATGCTCCTGATGCGCCTGGTCGCTGAAGCAGGGGTGCTGCATGTCGCCACATTAATTATAAAAAAATGTATCAAAATAGCTGACGTGCTTGTGCCGATCAATACGGAAAGGATGGTCTAAACCAAAACAACAACTGAAATTATATAACAACGGGAACTGATTTCAAGTCAATTTTAGCCCTGATCGGATTTTATGTGGGGGCTGGCTCATAATCCCCGAGGCGGCAGAATACCCAAATTAAAGATAAATTAATCCTTATGCAAAACACGCTTAGCCGCGCGCAGACCGGCGTGGAAACGCAGAGATGTATACCGTTAAGGATCGTTCCATAGGCGGAAATCAGATGAATCCGTATTACTGCATTTCCTCAGGCATGCCCCAATCCAACCATGCCTGTAGCCCCCGTGAATCCTGATCCAGGACAATCACTTATTGCCCGGCGAAAATAAAAACCGCCGGGTGCTAGACACCCGACGGCTCAAAATAGCAGAATTATCCTGACATCAGGTCTTCTCTCAGCGTCGCCGACGAAGCATCGCGATACCACCGAGGCCCAGCAGTGCCAGTGAGGCAGGCTCGGGGACGGTGGACACAACGACGTTGTCGATGATGCCGAACTGGTTGGCGGGGTCACCGGCGATCGACGAGAAGAAGTCCGCGTAGAACAGCGAAATATTCCCATCGGTGGTGCAGCCGTTGGACCCATCGGACAGGTCGTTACAGTCGTAGTTGACGATCGCCAGTTGCGAGCCGTCAGGCTTCTCGATGGCGACCTCAACCAGGCCGTTGAACGTGGTGACCTGGAAGGTGATCCACTGGAACCCCGGTGAGCCGGCGACGCTGCCGTTGACCGAAGGCAGGAAGTCGGCGTAGTACGGGTCGGAGCCCTGGTGGGTTCCGGCTTCCATCTCGGCGTCCGGGATGAAGAACTGGGTAGGCTGGCTCAGTGACTTGAAGGCACGCCAGTCGTTGCTGGAGCCGCCCTCGCCGGTGGCGATGATCTGGGCACCGCTGGCGATGTCAGCGGTGGTGTTGTCGTGGCCGATGCCGCCGCCGATGAACTCGGTGCTGCCGCCGGTCAACTGGTAGTTCATCCAGGCATCGAAGCGAAGCTGATGGACGCCGGTGAAGTTCTGGCCGATCGGGTTGAGGGTCATGAAGTCACCCCCAGCGATGGCGAGGTTCGATTCGAGCTTAAGCCCGCTGGTGGCGGTGTCGCCGCCCTGGCTGTGGGGTGCTTCGGGGATGCCGTTGGCACTGTAATCGTAAGCGAAGGTGGTCAGGTTGTCCCCGGCACCGTTGTCAAGGACATTCCATGTCCCGCCGTTGGTCATCTGATCCTGAAACAGAATCGTACCCGCTGGAGGCGACGTGCCCGCCCACGACGTACTCGCCACAAGCCCGATCACTGAAAAACCGATTGCTTTTCTCAACATCTCTCCATCCTCCTAAAAATATAGAACCAAGTCTTTAAAACGAAAATCCAACACAAATCACACGCTTCTTCGCGCATGAACATCTGGGATCTCTGAATAGCCCTTCAGTGAGTGTGATTCCGTGCAATCACGGCTGCTAAAGCAGCCTCCGCTGAGGTTATTCAGAGGCCCCATCTGACGGTGATAATAGAACTACTTTCTCCTCTCCTTTTCCCGTGGCCAGAAGGCCTGTGACACGCGATTATGCCTGAATCGGCCACGCTGTCTTGGGTGTAGTTTGACCCAGATACCATGTGATGTCAAGACATATTGCATAATTATCGAGGAACATTGGATTTTTGTCGCCTAAGACGTCCCAATGACGGATCGGTCGACGGAGAGATGTAAAGTTGGGTAATTTAACACACACTCGGAATCGTGGGGGTGTCTCCCGCATGAGCGTTTGTGTCCTCAGAAATCAACCAGCGTGGGCTGATGGCCCCATCGCCAGCGTCCGGGTGGTGATGCCGGATCGCCGCAGCGATCAGGCCCATGAACATGGGTTGTGGGCGAAGGGGTCGGCCGGTCAGCTCGGGATGGAACTGGGCACCGATGAAGTAGGGGTGGTCGGGCAGTTCAAGGACCTGCATGATGGGTTGTTTGGGGTGTCGGCCGGAGAACACCAGGCCTGCTTTTTCCAGCCTTTCGATGTACTCGGGATCGACTTCATAGCGGTGACGGAAGCGCTCGCGGATGGTGAAGGGCTGGTCGGCATCCGGTTGATAAAGGAACGACGCCAGCGTGTGGGGCTGGATCAGGACGTCCTTGCCGCCGAGGCGCATGTTCCCGCCAAGGCCTTCGATTTTCTTTTGTTCGGGGAGGATGCCGATGACCGGGGCGTCGGATAGCTTGTCGAACTCGGTGCTGGCGGCCTCGGGTAATTTGGCGACGTTCCGGGCATATTCAACCACCGCCATCTGGAACCCCAGGCAGATCCCTAAATACGGCAAGTTGTTTTCACGACAATATTTAACGCACGCGATCTTACTCTCGGTCCCGCGGTGTCCAAAGCCGCCGGGGACGATCACAGCGTCGAGGTCTTTGAGCTTTTGGGGTGCCTGGCCAGGCTCGAACTTGGTGGTGTCGATCCACACGGCCTCGACCTCGCAAGAGTGGTGGGCGGCGCAGTGTTCGATGGCCTTGTCGATCGAGGCGTAGGCGTCTCGCAGCGCGGCGTACTTGCCGGTGATCCCGATGCGGGCTTTGTACTTGCGTTTCTTGGCGAGCTTGCCGACGAAGGAATGCCATTTTTCCCGGGCGCTGTCTTCGTGGCCCTGGTCGACTCGGCCGTGCAGGTCGAGCATGGTCAGGACTTCCCGGTCAAGCCCCGCCTGACGCATCGCATCGGGGATGGTGTAGATCGAGTCGCGGTCGTGCATCGAGAAGACCCGGTGCAGCGGCACGTTGCTGAACATCGCGATCTTCTGTGATGCGGACGACTGGACGGGATTCTTGGCTCGCACGGCAATGAGGTGCGGCTGGATCCCCGCTTCGAGCAGTTTTTTCAGGCCTAATTGTGCCGCTTTGGACTTCTGTTCACCCAGGGCAGGGGGTTCGATCACATAGGTTAATGCCACAAAACAGACCGCGCCAGCGCCTTCCTCGAAGGCCAGTTGCCGGACCGCCTCGATGTAGAAAGCGTTTTCGTGGTCGCCGACGGTTCCGCCGACTTCGACGAAGACCACGTCCGCGTTTTGCTTGACCGCCAATTCACGCAGCAGGTATTTCACTTCGCCGGTGACGTGGGGGATCATCTGCACGTCTCGGCCGAGGTACCCGCCGTGACGCTCCTTATCCAGCACATGCTTGTAGATCTGCCCGCTGGTGGTGTAGTTCTGCCGGGTGAGGTTCTGGTCGAGCATCCGCTCGTAGGTCCCCAGATCCATGTCGGTTTCCAGCCCGTCATCCAGGACGAAGACCTCGCCGTGGCGGTAGGGGTTCAGCGTGCCCGAGTCGATGTTCAGGTACCCCTCCATCTTGATCGGGGCGACGGTCATACCCTTGTCTTTAAGCATTTTTGCCAGGCTCGAAGCAAAGATCCCCTTGCCCAGCCCGCTCATGACCGTCCCCAGCACGACGACGTATTTGTGTCGCCCCTGCTTATAGCCCGGCGGGATGGGATTAAAAAACTCCGACTCCTGCGTCGCGTGCCCGGCGTCGGCGAGCATATCTGCAGTAGTCTGGGAGGGGTCGGCGTCGTCCGGGGTGTTGTGGGTGCCGTTTGTGTCTTTTTGGGGGGGCATCCCCGTTTGTACCATGCGCCGCGATCGGATTCAAGCGTGCCAAAATTATCCCCCTGAAGCTTGAAGATGGCAGGCGGTAACTGGGGCAGGGGTCTTAACGCTCAGCTAAGTTCAGAGGATCAAGTGACCTCGACATTTTTACGAAAGTTACGGTCGAATTATCTTGTGACTTCAAGTGGGGGGGGGGTACACTGGATTCATATCAGAGGTCGTATGCGGTTCTTGTGTATCCCTCGGTACAGCTCTTTAAGTCGGGGATAATTCCATGAAACAACTGTGGCAGAAGTTAATGTTGCTCGTTGTGATGTCATTTGTTTCGCCGTCGGTCAACGCAGGCGTCATCTATCAGGGATTTACAGCCCCATCGGGGGTGCCGTGGCTGCACGACTATGGGATTGATTCAATCGGTGGAATCTACTTCGGGTTTACGAGCGATCCTTCTTTTGCAACTGTTCGTGATTTCATCCCGTTTGCCCCGAAGTTCCCAAATGTGACCATCGCAGGGGATGCGACTTTTCTGGCGGTCAACGCAGGATTTCCCAATGGGTTGCCGCCCGGGCTTGTCTTTGATGAAGCGACAAGCTCGGCCACGGTCAATGTGCCTTTGGGCACCGTCCTAACTTTCACCGAGGGCGACCCCGCCGGTTGGCGTGATTATTCGACGCTCTACCGAGATGTAAACGGAATACCCACGCCGTTCGAGGAGTTTCGACCGGTACTCGGTGATGGCCCTGACAGTTTCGTTTTGGATGAAGTCGGCATGATCGATCTGGTTGCCTTCAGCTTCTTCACCGGGGGGATATACCCGGAGCCGGGGGCACCTTCATTTCCCTTTCTTACACACATCAATGTTGTCCCTGAGCCAGGCACGTTGGCGTTAGGTGTGGGACTGATGGGATTTGTGATTAGCCGTCGATGTGGCTGAGACTACGCCGGGCGGGGAATCGAAGTCGGACCAACGGATTAGACCGACCGGGATCAGAACCAGCACCACCAACCCCTGCCACCACAGCCCGGCCGACAGCAGCCAACTTGCGTCGAAGACGATCAGCCATGTGGTGGCGAGTCGGGCGAAGCGTGCGGCGGTGCCGCGGCTTGCTCGGGGTGTGAGTGCGGAGGGGCCGAGCATCAGCCATGTGAGCAGGCCGAACGTGATCGCTGTGATGGTTGGGCCGATCCAGACCGCGCCCAACCCTTCGTGGATCAGGCCGTCGGAGCGGACGCGGATCAGCACCAGGACGACCATGACCCAGAACGCCCAGCCAATGCAGATGCCCCAGCCTTCGATCGGTGTGAGTCTGGGTCGCTTGCCCGCAAGGTGGTAGCGCAGAGTCGCTGCGGCGATGACATGGGTCATGGTCAGGAGGATCGGCCAGGCGAAGGCGAGGCGTGGGTTAGGGATCACGACGGTCACGCCGATCACCAGCCCCAAGGTAACCACGCCGACCGCCGGCATAAACCTACCCGCGACGTTGTAAAAAACGATCGCCCCCGCCGCAGCCAGCGCCAGGACGACGCTGATCGGCCCAAAGGCAACCGACGCGCCCAATGCCGCGAGCAGCCCCGTCATCGCGAGTCCAATGGCCGTACGCTGTGTTACCTGCCCCGATGGGATCGGCCTGTCAGGCTCAAACGCGCGGTCGTGGCGAGCATCCAGGGCGTCGTTCATCGCCATCATAAACACCCCCAGCCCCCCGGCGATGACCGCGGAACACAGCAACGCCAACGTGATCCCCATCCCGTCTAATGCCGGGTTACGTCGGCCCGCAGGCTCGATACCAAACGCGAAGAACACGATCAGCCAAGGCCCGCTGACCAGGGCCGGCAACACGTCCGGGCGGGTCAGTCGTAGAAGACTTCTGAGTTTGTTGGGTTTGTGTTTCATACCCCCGATCCGTGGTGGGTCTGGTTGTTCTACCGCTTGAAATCACCCCGCTCATGGCCTCGCAGTCAAGGTTTGACGCAGCGGCGACCGATAACGAAGCAGGATGACCCGGCTCACGATACACTTTTCTACCATGCGAACCAAACTACCACTCCCACCCCGCCCCATCAGCCTGCTCGCCGCCGCGGTGTTGTGCTGCCTGGCGGGCCTTACATCCGGCTGCACCGGGACGAACAACGGCGGGGATATCTTCGCGGACATGATCGAGCCGTTTATGGCGCCCAAGCCTTCCCAGGTCGCCCGGCAGGCTTTTAATGTCTACGACGCCGACCTCCGCCGGCGCAGTATCGCGATGCTCTCGTCTTCTCACTTCGGGCACGAAGAGCCTTACGTCAGGATGTATCGGCTGCTGATCGACGACCAGGACCCGACCGTCCGCGCCGCCTGCACCCACGCGCTAGGGCTTCATGGCACAACACAAGATGCGCCGACCCTGATCGCGTTACTCAAAGACGACACAAGTTTCGTCCGCTGGGAGGCCGCCAAGGCTCTGCAGAAGATCCACCATGAGGACGCGGTTGGGCCACTGATGCAGACGTTGGCCAACGATGAAGATGCCGATGTGCGGCTGGCCGCTGTGGCGGCGTTGGGTCAGTACCCGACCAAACCGGTCTTTAACGCACTGGTCGGCGCGCTGACCGATCACAACTTCGGTGTGATCCAGACCGCCGCGCAGTCGTTGTCGCTGCTCACCGGGCAGGACCTGGGCACGGACGGCGTGCCGTGGCTGGACTTCGCGGGCGAACACCCCGGGACAACACTCTTCGCCGCGAAGAAGCAGTACACCTTTATGCCTTACCAGGCACCTCCGGGGAAGCTCAGCAAGATCAAGTTCTGGGACAAGCCTGTCGTGGCTCAACCTCAGCCACCGGTCGGGCTGGCACCCGATCAAGCGGACGACTCGGGCGCCTGAATCCTCCGACGCCCGGGAATTGCATCCAGGATATTTCATTGCTCATCCGCTCGGCGGGTCCACTCGGCTTCAAGCGGGGTCAGTTCCGCCTGCGCCTTCTCCCGTTCGTCGTGTAGTGCACTGAACTTCTTGTGATCCTGGTAGACGTCGGGGTCGGCCAGTTGTGTATCCAACTCGGCGAGCTTCGCCTCGGTCTTTTCGATCATCGCATCGAGCTTTGATTGACTCATGTGGGAGTACTTGGACTTCTTTCGCGGCTGCTTCTTCGCCTTGCCGTCTTTTTTCTTCTCAGGTTTTGGCGGTGCTTTCGTTGCGGCAGCCTTAGTCTTTTTGGCTTTCTGGTCCGATTGTTCGGTGTCGTCTTTCACCACGGCATCGGCGCCCTGCAGCTTGATGTAGTCGCTGTAGGTGCCCAGAAAGTGCTTCACGCCGCCTTCGCCATCAAATACCAGCAACTGCTTGGCGAGGTTATCCAAGAGCATCCGGTCGTGGCTGATGATAATCAGCGTGCCCTCGGGGCTTTTGTTTATGCCGTAGTTCGTCGCCGGTTCGCAGAATCGACACAGCGCCTCTTCCAGACGTTCGGTGCTGGGGATGTCCAGGTGGTTGGTTGGTTCGTCCAGGACCAGCAGGTTGTGACCCCCAGCGACCAATCCCGCAAGCACAGCCCGGCTGCGCTCTCCGCCAGACAACACGCCCAACTGTTTGTCCTGATCGTCACCCGAAAAAAGAAACGCACCGGCGAGGTCGCGCGCTTCCTGCTCGAGCTGATTGGTGGTGATCGGGCGGAGGTACTCCATGACGGTCAGCGACAGGTTCAGGTGTTCGTGTGTCTGCTTGTAGTGCCCGACGTTGACCTGCGATCCGAGCTTGGTATCGCCTGCGGTCGGCTCCTGTTCGCCGAGCATGCAGCGGATCACCGTGCTTTTGCCTGCGCCGTTAGGCCCGATGATCCCGATCGTGTCGCCGCGCTTGATCGTGATGCTGAGGTCGCTGAACAGCTTGCGCGTTTCGTAATTCACCGCCAGCTCGTTGGTGATGATCACGTTGTCGCTACTGCGTGGGCCGATATTAAACCGCAGCTTCATCGTGTTGAATTCGATCGGGCGTTCCATGGCATCGTCACGCTTGAATCGGTCGAGCCGTTTCTCTCGGCCCCGGGCCTGCTTGGCGCGTTGGCCGGTCTTGTAGCGTGCGATGAACGCCTGCTCCTGCTTGATCGAGGTCTGCTGTTTGTCGAACGCGCGCCGCATCGCCAGCGCCCGCTCCGCCCGCAGTTCCCGGTATTTCTGGTAGTTGCCGGGGTACTCGACCAGCCGGCCCTCTTCCATCTCGTAGATTTTTGTGACTACCCGGTCCAGCATCCAGCGGTCGTGGCTGACCATCAGCACCGCACCGGTGTAGGTCGCCAGGAAACCTTCGAGCCATTGGCGTCCCGCGATGTCCAGGTGGTTCGTCGGCTCGTCCAGCAGCAACACGTCCGGGTGTGTCAGCAACAACTTCCCAAGCGCCAGCCGACCCTTCTGCCCGCCGGACAGGTCGCGGACCTTCACGTTGAATACGTCGTCGGTCAGCCCCAGGCCGTGAAGTATCTGATCGATCAGGTGGTCGGTCGCGTAGCCGCCCAAGGCGTGCATCCGAACTTCCAACTGTTCGTACCGCTTAAGCATCCGATCCAGTTCGTTGCCGGTGGCCTCGGCCATGTCATGGCTGATCTTGTCGATTTCTTTGTGTAGCTCGTCCAACTCCGCCAACGCGGTCCCAGCCTCTTCCCGGAGGGTATTGTCGAGGTTCAGGTCCGGGTCCTGTGTGAGGTAGCCCGCTTGGATCCCGCGTGCCAGTTGGACGTGCCCGCTGTCGGGCTTGAGGTCGCCACGCTGAGCGATGAGCTTTAAGAGCGTGGATTTTCCGCAGCCGTTGCGCCCGACCATCCCGACGTGCTGGCCCGCCTCAAGGGTGAGGTTGACCCCATCAAGGATACGCCGATCGCCGAAGCTTAATATCAGATTTGCAACGCTGACTAATGCCATGAGCCGCGTAAGGTAGCAGGTCGGCGGCGGTGGGCCAGCGTCCGGGGCGGTTGGGTGTGTCCGTGTCCGCCCTCCCCCTCTTGGGAGGATGAGATATTTCGGATAAACGCTTGACGTTAATGTGCTTGCAGGGTGTCCGCTTAGAAGGGGTAGGCCACGCCGACCGGGTGGCAGTGGGTTGAGTAAATACGGTTGTGTCAGGGTTTTATAGCGGTGGTATGCCATGATTTAGTTTGTCCGGGCGGACAGGGTGGCCGGCGGGGCAGGGGTTGGGTTATTGGTGGTCAGATATTTTTCGCCGGGGGGGATTATTTTGGAGCGTTATTCATGCGGGTGGTGCGGAGTTCGGTTGTCTGGCGCGACAAGTCGCGGCGCTTCGTGTGGGGCATCGTGCAACGGTGGGGGCGGGTGACTCGAAAAACATGCGCCTCTATAAGTGGGTTTCAATCCCGCGTTGGTGCGCACGTTGTCGAACCCAAATGGGGACGGCTTGTGTGATTGCAAGGGGATACGGAAGGTCGGGTGTGGGGGGGGGCAGGTGAACGGACAGGCCCGGTCAGGCCAATGAGTCCGGGAGGACAGGGCGGACATACCCTTGATAAGCCGGTCGGGTATCCCAGCGAAGCACCGGACGGGGTGCATCGGTGGGCCTTGGGTGCGGGGTTACAGAAATTACGCCTGTCTTTGTCTGCGAGCCAGTGCGCTGAATGCACCGAAGGACAGCGCGAGGGAGGTGGGTTCGGGGATCGAGGTGCCTGATGCTGGGGGTGTGCCGGCGTTCCAGTTGCCTAGGACGATGTTCAGGTCAGCGATCCCGACAAACCCGTCGCCGGTGGGGTCGGCTAACGGATCAGCGGGTGGCACGTTCTGGTTCCAGTTGCCCAGGACCCGATTCAGGTCATCGATACCAACGAAGCCGTCGGCGTCGAGGTCGCCTGGCAGTGTCCCGCCGATTGTAGCGACGAAGATACCTTGGCTGCCGTCGGTAAAGTTGAGCTTGAACGCGAGTTGCCCGTCGTCGTTGAAGGAGGTGGAGTACCCGTCCCCGCCACCGGAGTTGACAGTTAAAGCCAGCAAGCTGATCGTGCGAAGGTCGTCGATCAGCGGGTCGTCGTTGACGTCGAACAGGTCGCCCGCCCGTGCGACAAGGGTGAGCACACCCGCGGAATCGGTCGCCCAGATGCCCCAATTATTCACGGTGGTCACGCCTGTGCCGGTGAGGTTGCTTTTGAACGCGGTCTGCCCCGAGCCGTTGAGTACGGGTGTATTCATGCGGCCGTACATCACGCCCGCCGGCGTGCCCGGGGCGGCGTCACCCGAACGGGCCACCAGGGCCAGCGCACCGGAACCTTCTGACCAGATGCCTGTATCATTCGTGCCGTCCACTCCCGTCCCTGTAAGGGCACCCCGGAACGCGATCTGGCCCGCGTCGTTGAGTATGGGGTCGTTGCCAAAGCTGGTGAACACCACGCCCTGTGCCGTATCCGGGGCTGCGCTGCCCTTACGCGCCACCAGGGCCAGCACACCGGAACCTTCTGACCAGATACCTGTGTCATTAGTGTTGTCTACGTCCGTACCGGTGAGGCTGCCCCAGAACGCGGTCTGGCCTGCGCCGTTGAGCTTTGGGCCGTCAAAGCTGGCGAACACCACGCCCGCCGCCGTGCCCGGGGCGGTGCTACCCGAACGCGCGATCAGGCCCAGCACGCCCGAACCTTGCGACCAGATACCCGTGTTATTCGTGACGTTCACGCCCGTACCGGTTAGCTTGCCCCAGAACGCGGTCTGGCCCGAACCGTTGAGCACCGGATTGATAAAAAAGAAGCTGTACACCACGCCCGCCGACGTGCCCGGGGCGGCACTGCCCTTACGCGCTACCAGGCTCAGGACTCCCGAACCTTCGGACCAGATACCTTGGTTATTCGTGATGTTCACGCCCGGGCCGTTGAAGTAGCCCGTGAACGCGGTCTGGCCCGCGTCGTTGAATACGGGGCTGCCAGTAATAAAGCTGGTATATACCACGCCCGCCGCCGTGCCTGGGACGGCGTCGCCCTCACGCGCGACCAGGGCCAGCGCACCGGATCTTTCAGACCAGATTCCTCTGTCATTCGTGCTGTCCACACCCGTGCCGGTGAGGCTGCTATGGAACGCGGTTTGACCCGCGCCGTTTAGCACGGGGGTGCTCATGAAGATGTACACCACGCCCGCCGCCGTGCCCGGGGCTGCGCTGCCTGTACGGGCGACCAGGCTCAGCGCACCGGAAGCTTCTGACCAGATGCCTGTGTCATTCGTGCCGCCCACACCCGTACCCGTGATGAGGCCCCAGAACGCGGTCTGCCCCGTGTCGTCGATCACGGGGTTGCTGAAGAGGCTGTACACCACTCCCGATCCCGTGCCCGGCGCGGCGTCGCTGGTCAGCGCGACGGTTTGATATGTGACCGTCGCCTGAACATCAGCACCAAACCAAACAGTCAGCCACGTTACAGTCACGCAAACGGCGCACTTCTTTAACAGCTTACACGCCATTGCTTACTGTCCTCCATATTAATGCTGGGTCCAGGTTGAGTGTGGCCCGAAACAGTCAGAAATCACCCGAAGCCCAGAACATGAAGCATAAATCATCCTCCATTTATTTCACATGTCAAGCTTTATGTGTCTGTGAGATGTAAAAGAAGCATCATAAATAGTTGCCTGGCTTAACAGGCGTGAGTTGTACAGCATTGCTTTCGTGCCTGTGTAAGGGTGGGTGGCCCGGGAAACGAAGAGGGGACACATCAAAGTGTGTTCGTTACACCCAACGGCGCACGCGCTTCTGGTAGGCGAGGTAAGGTTCACCAAAGCGTTCGGTTAGCATCGCTTCTTCGACGCGGATGAATCGAGTGGTGATGAGCCAGGCGAAGAGAGGGGGTATCAGCAGGCAGGTCGCGGTGCCGAGTACGACCGCTGCACCGGCGAGGGCGATCAGCAGGCTCAGGTACATCGGGTTGCGTGTGAAGCGGTAGGGGCCTGCGGTCACGAGGGTGGAGGATTCTTTGAAAGGTTTGATGGCGGTGCGGTATTTTCGGAACAGGACGGCGGCGTAAAGCACGACGGCGAACCCGACGGCGGGGGGGATGAATCCCAAATAACGCCATGGCCCGGCGATCCAGCGGTAGCCGGGTGCAAGATAATGCAACCCGGCCATTGATAGCAGGGCGATCAGGAAGTAGACGGGAGGTGGTGGGCGCATCTGTTGTGTGGGTGTGTTCGGGGTAGGGAATCAAAATATCAGGGATTCAAGGTGGGCACCGGGTACAGGTGACGCGGTTAAGCCATGTCTAGTGGATCGGCATTTGCCGAGTCGACGGGGTTGTCAGCTTAAACTAGGCTCAAGGATCGGATTGGGCAAGGGGCACGTTTGCATCATCCCCCCTATTAAGATATAAATATCTTTATTATGTTAAAGTCTATTTTATCGGTTTTGGGCGGTCTGGTGTGGGTGTGTACGGCTATGGGGGCACCGGGTGTATCGACGGGGGTGGCGGACGCGGGGCGTGACCCTCAGCCCGACCCCCGGCTAGGCGCAATGCAGCAGGAGTTGGACGTCTTACGGCAGGAGATCAGAGAGGTTCGTGCTCAGCAGGACAGCCCCTGGCTGACCGAACGCCGATCGCAGGAGGTCAGGGCCTTGATCCTGGAGGTTTTTTCCGATGCCGACACACGGGCCTCGCTTCTCTCTGATGAGCTGACCTGCTACTACGACGGGGGCTTCATCATCCGGGACAACGATACGTTCCTGCTGAAGTTCGGCAGCTACATACAGTTCCGATACATCAGCAGCAGTGCGCCCGACACGGCGGACGACGAGGAGGGGGGCTTCCAGACGCGCAGGTTGGCGTTGATGTTGTCGGGATATATCGGCTCGCCGCGTGTGTCGTTTTTTGTCATGCCCACGTTCAGCCGATCGACCGGTCTTGCTCGGCTGGAGTTGGGCTTCGTGAAGTACAAGATCGATGACCGTTGGAACATCATGGCTGGACAGTTCAAGGCCCCGTTCCACCGCGAATGGCTGACCAGCGCCAGGCTCCAGCCGATGGTCGAGCGGTCTTATGTCAATTCGCAATTCACCTCGCTGTATGTGCAGGGCGTGCAGGTCTCGCGCCAGGGCGACGACACCCGGCTACGCCTGTCGGTACACAACGGTACCTGGGGTTGGAACACCGACTACGAGGCCGACCGCACCGACTTCGCGTTGGGCGCTCGTGGTGAGTGGAAGATTTGGGGGAACTGGAAACAGTTCGCAGACACCGTCGGCTGGTCAGGGGACGATGGCTTGTTGTTGGGTTCAGCGATTCAGTTTGATCGTGGCGAGACCGGTGGTGGAACCGCGACGCCGGATATCCTTAAATACACAGGCGACATCAGCCGGGAGGGCGATGGTTGGAATCTCTACGCCGCATTCACAGGCCGACACATCGAGTCCAACGGTTCGCCGAGCATTCTTGACGCCGACCAGTGGGGGGCGGTTCTCCAGGGGGGTGTCTTTATTGTCCCCGATAAGGTTGATATCTACGCACGATATGAGTGGATCGATGCGGACGGCGTAGCCTTCAAGCAATCCACCGGTGTCACCACCGCGACCGACAATGATGTCGCCCAGTTGATTACCCTTGGCACCAACATCTTCCTGCGCGGCCACCAGACCAAGCTCTCGTTCGACGTGGTTCACGCCTTTGACGGCCTGCCACGCACCGACACCAGCACAGGATTACGTGCCTCCGACGGCCCATCAACCACCGTCCGTAGCCAGGTGATGATCTCGTTCTGACCCGTGCGAGGAAAACGAAACAAACCAGAATCAGGTAGAAGCCACGAGTTTAGCCTGGCCGCTTGCGGCCAGTGATACACCGGCTAACACTACTCACCCCCGGCTTCCGTCTTGCACACGCCGTCCTTGCAACAGGTCGACAGCTTAAACGGGCAGTACAGCGGGCACCATCCGATCAGTGCGGTGCCCAGCGGGACAAGCCCGATCAATCCAAACCACGACTGGAAATGCCAACCGGCTGCGAGGATAACCAGGCCCAGGACGATGCGGATGACACGATCTATTATTCCAACATTCTTGCACATGGTGGTGTTCCTTGAAGCAGTGAAGTGAAGATCGTTGTATCTACTCGCTCGATTCACTGGCAAACAACTCATCGAAAAACACCCGCATGTGTACCCACGAACGCTTGTCGGCCTGCTCATCATAACCCACCGGAGGCAGGCCGTAGGTGTCGGCCTTGGGGTTACTAAATGCGTGCTTCGCCCCGGCGTAACGGATCAGTTGCCAGTCCACATCCTTGGCGTCCAGCCCATCGGTCGCGGCATTGATCACTTCGTCCGGCACCAGCGGGTCGGCGTCCCCGTGGCAGAACAAAATCGCGGCTGTAATCGTGTCGTCTTCCAAGGGTGGCTTGGGGTTGCCGTGGAAGCTGACGACACCGACGAGGTCCGCGCCGCTGTAAGCCAACTCTGTCACCGTGGTCCCGCCGAAGCAGTACCCGATCGCGGCGATCTTCATGCCGTCGGTGATCTGGCCTGTTGATTTGAACGCCTCCAGCCCGGCCAACACACGCGCCCGATACAACGCCCGATCGCCCGCCACCGAACCGGACCACGCCCCAGCCTGTTCGACGCTGTCGGTCGTCTTGTCTTTGCCGTACATATCCACCGCAAACGCGACGTACCCCAACTCCGCCAGCATGTTTGCCCGCATCTTGGCGTAATCATTCATCCCCCACCACTCATGCACCACCAGCACCGCACCGCGAGCTTCCCCGTCGGGGATGGCGAGATAGCCCTGCAGTTCGACGCCATCGTGTTCGTAAGAAACGGCTTCGGTTGTGACTTGGGCCGTGCTGATTGTTGTAGCGAACAATATCGTAAAGATGCTAAGCCAATGCAGGAGTTTCATGGTGCTTCCTTGTCGTGGATCGTTGGTTACATATTCAGTATACGCAAAAGAAAACCCGTGGAAGCATCCGCGGGTTTTCGTGAGTTATTTTGATGTTGCCGGGGGGGCTGGCTATTTACTTCTGAGCGCCCTCGAGGATTTCTTTGGCGATGCTGCCGGGGACGGGGCGGTAGGTGAGGGGTTCCATGGCGTAGCTGGCTCGGCCCTGGCTCATGCCGCGCAGCGAGTTGGAGTAGCCGAACATCTCCGACAGCGGGGCTTCGGCGGTGACGACACGGGTGTTGGCCCGCTGTTCGGTCTCGCTGATGATCGCACGACGACGGTTCAGGTCGCCGGTGACGTTGCCCAGGAATTCGTCGGGGGTGGTGATGACGACCTTCATGATCGGCTCGAGTAGTTCCAGGCCTGCCTTGCGGGTTGCTTCCTTGAAGGCCAGCGTGCCGGCCTGCTCGAAAGCGATCTGCGAGGAGTCGACGTCGTGGAACTTGCCGTCGATTAGTGTGACCTTCACACCCAGCAGAGGGTAGCCCGCGAGGACGCCGCTCTTAGCGGTCTCGCGACAACCAACGGCGATGGAGGGGATGTATTCCTTGGGGATCGCACCGCCGGCGATCTTGTTTTCGTATGCGATGCCGTCCAGGTACTTGAGTTCCTGTGCTTCGGCTTCTTCCTGGGTGATGGGTTCGACGGTGATGGTACAGTCGCCGAACTGGCCGCGGCCGCCGGTCTGCTTCTTGTGGATCCCGCGTGCCTGGGCCGAGCCACGGATGGATTCTTTGTAAGCCACACGCGGCGTGCCGACGTTGACGCCGACCTTCATGTCGCGGATGAGTTTGGTCTTGATGATGTCCAGGTGAAGTTCGCCCATGCCGGCGATGATGGTCTGGCCGGTTTCGTCGTCGTAGTGACTCTGGAAGGAGGGGTCTTCACGGCGAATAGTGACCAGCGCGTTGCCGAGCTTTTCCTTGTCGGCTGCGGTGGCAGGCTCGATGCTCATGGAGATCACGGGGTCCGGGAAGTCCATGCGTTCCAGGACGATCGGGTCGTTCTGGTCGCAGAGCGTTTCGCCGGTGATCGAGTTTTTCAGTCCCACGATGGCGACGATCTCGCCAGCCTTGGCGTTGTCACGGGCGAGGCGATCCTTGGCGTGCATCTCAAAGATCCGGCTGACGATCTCGCGTCGGCCGTTGTTGGAGTTGAGCACCCGGGTGCCCTTTTCGAGGATGCCGGAGTAGATGCGGATGTAGGTCAGGTCGCCGTGGGCATCATTGACGATCTTGAAGACCAGCCCGGAGAACGGGGCGTCTTCGCTGTGTGGGCGCGAAATTTTCTTGTCCGCGTCTTTGAGATCCGTTCCCTGCACATCCGGGACTTCGGTCGGATTCGGCAGGTAGTCGATCACGCCATCGATCAGACGCTGCACGCCGATATTCTGAAGCGCTGCGCCGCAGAACGTCGGGTGGATTTTTAGAGCGATCGTGCCTTTACGCAGGGCGGCGCGGATCTCGTCGGGGGTGATCTCCTGGTCCTCGAGGAACTTCTCGGTCAGGGCGTCGTCCATCTCGGCTACCCGCTCGACCAGGTCGTGGTGCCAAAGCTCGGCCATCTCTTTGTATTTGTCGGGGATGTCGCGCTCTTCGACCTTGGAACCCATGTCTTCCTTGGAGAAGTAGTAGGCTCTCATGTTCAAGAGGTCGATGACGCCCTCGAAGTCGTCGCCCGCGCCGATGGGGATCTGCACGGCGACTGCTGGGGCGCCGAGGCGTTCCTTGATGGTCTTGAAGCTGAACTCGAAGTCGGCACCGAGTTTGTCCATCTTGTTGACGAAGCACACGCGGGGGACGTTGTAACGGTCGGCCTGACGCCAGACGGTTTCGGACTGGGCTTCGACGCCTTCCTTGCCGTCGAACACGACCACCGCACCGTCGAGGACACGCATGGATCGTTCGACTTCCATGGTGAAGTCAACGTGTCCGGGGGTGTCGATCAGGTTGAGTGTGTAGTCCTGGCCGTTGTGTGTCCAGGGGCAGGTGGTGGCGGCAGACTGAATGGTGATGCCGCGTTCCTGTTCGTCCTGCAGGAAGTCCATGGTGGCGGTGCCTTCGTGGACTTCGCCGATCTTGTAGCTCTTGCCGGTGTAGTAGAGGATGCGCTCGGTGACGGTGGTCTTGCCCGCGTCGATGTGGGCGCAGATGCCGAAGTTGCGGGTGAAGGTCATCCTGTCGGTTTTGCCGTCTTTGGTCGCGGTCGTCATGATGCTTGCCTTTGTGTCGGTACGGTCTGTTGGGTCTTCACCCCGCCGGGTCTTGGGCCTGGCGGCGTCAGACGTTGCTGTGCGTAAAAACGATTCCTGGGTCGTGGATGCCGGTCGGTGTGTCCGAGTCTGTCAGGTCGGCATCGCCTCCCCCCCGGCTCCCCCGGATTTCCCGGCTCACCGCCCGCGTCCTCCCGAGGGTCAGCATCCTGCCGGCCCCCGCGAATTACTCCCCCGTAACCCGCCCGGAATACCCCTCAGCCAACCCGGTTTAGGGTTATAAACGCCGAGTCGAAAAAGGATAGCGATTCCAGTCCACCCGTCAAGTATTTGTCTTTTTCGGCCAACCCGGCCCGGGCGTCCAACCGAGCTGGTTGGGGGGCCAAGAATGCGGATTTTCGGGCCGGCTTGGGGCTGTTTTCACACAATCATTTTGTGCCAGGAAGCACCGTGATCTGTGGCACGCCCCGATCACATCGGATCCCACGATGGCGATTGTCGTGTGATAAAGATCCCACGTCAGGGATGGCGTTGGATTTTTTGTGTGCATATGCCACGGCTACGCAGAGGGACAGCAAACGGGGGAGGTCTCCGCAGATTACGCAGATGACACAGATTAAGAAGAGGTTTGGCAGGATGACAGGATTTCCAGGATAAGATAAGCCGGTTGGTTGTCACCTGCCTGATCCTGACCATCCTGTCATCCTGCTTGGCCTTGGTTTTCTTTTTTTGTTCTGTGTCCTCTGTGATCTTTGGTGTGACGGGCTGGTCGCGAGCGACCAGGCTAAACTCGGAATTACCATCCTCACGATGTTCCGGCGGTAACGGCAGGCGCGGGATCATTGGGACCGGGTCAAGCCTGCGTCCTGTTTGTCCGTCATCTGGCCGGGACGGTCCGCTACCAAGTCCCCCCCCCCCGCCCCCGGCCCCCGGAAACTTTCGAACTTTCATTCGGGGCCTCTGAATAACCCCCTCCATCTGTAATCAAGGAAGAATCGCGCTGAAATGGTGGCGTTCAGATACACCCACCCCGTACGGAGGCGATGAGATGGAACGACAAAGCGATGGGCCGATGCTGATCGATGGGCTGA
>JAJRRS010000006.1 GCA_024279275.1 Planctomycetota bacterium
ACCTACGCCGATGGTGACATTACCGTTGTGCCCGAACGTCCCGGACGTGAAGTTAAGCGTGCCGCCGTTATCGACGAATGTTCCCAGCAGTGCGGACCCGCCATTGATGTTGATGCTGCCGGTGGCGTTGAGCGTGGTGGTGCCGCTGGCGTTGTAGGTCCCGCCGTTATCGAGGTTGAGCGTGCCGGTGCTGCCGGACGTGCTGCCGATGATTGCATTGACAGTACTCAATGATGAACCCCCGCCATCGATGTTGACGACGCCGTTGGATTCAGAACTGCTGTCTGAGATATCAAAGGCAGACGTGGCGGTTTTGTTAACCGTAGATCCGGAGAGGATGTTGAGCGTTGAGGTGCCGGCCCCACCACCGCCAACATCGATGAATGATGAACTTGCGGTAGCACCGTTAGTAAGAGTAACGATGCTGTTGTCTCTTACTCCAAAGCCGACGAGCGTTGATCCCGGGCCATCGACGGTGAGTTGGGAGGTGTCATTGATGAAGATGAACTTGGACATACTGCCGCCGTTGTTAACGTCGAATGTTGAACCGTTGCTGAGTTGAAAGAAGTTGCCCGCCCCGCTGACCGAGGAGCCGGACCCGGTGACGATGATGGCGGCACCCGCCGGAGTGTTGAATGTCGGGGAGAAGCTACTGACACTGCCGCCGTTCTGGATGGTCATGGTCCTGCCAGCGGCCCAGGAGAAGTTGTTGCCACTAAGACCGGCGATGGTTCCGCCATTCACAAGGATGTTCCCGTTGACGTTGAAGAGGGCGTTGGAAGCGACGCTAATCGATCCCGCGCTGCCGACGGTTGTAGTGCCCGAGCCGGTGGTGAAGGTTGCCTGGTTACTGATCGATAGCGAGGCACTGCCTCCGTTAAAGTTGTTGCCGATCGTGAGGGATCTAAAGGTGTTCTGTGTGAGCGCGAAGTTAGCACCGGTGACGACCATGTCGGCTGTCCCGCCCAATGGCGCAGCAATCGTGATGTTGTCCGTGATGACCGTACCCCCTGGGGCACTGCTCAGGAATGTGGCCAAGGATGTGGTCGCACTTGAATTGCCGACCAAGAGTGAGTTGAAAGAAGTTCCCTCGAACGTAAAACCGTTCAGGTCGAACGTGACCCCGGCATCACGGAGATCTAATACCTGAACCGTATGGTTCTGGGTAAAGTCAATCGCTAGAGCCTGGTCGCCGGTGTTGAATATAGCTTTGTCATTCACCCCCGGAACCACCCCGCCAGTCCAACTCAGTGCCGAGTTGAAGTTCCCGCCGGTGTCGCCGTAGAAAATGTCCGCTGCATACGTCGATGCCAGGGGACCGCTGACAGTCATCCAGCCAACCGCCGACATGCCAGCAAACAAAATGAAGTGCCGCCCTAAGTTACTTCTCAATCGCATGAACGCCACTCCCTCATCCCGGATATCAAAGACCATAATCGCTAATGGCCGGTTACTAATCTATGCCGATAGATATGCCTCCGCCACCCAGTTCTGTAGCACATTAGTATAGTGGTACACCCCCGGGATTCCCACAGAAATCCCGCGCAGCTTACCTAGCTTCTCATAAAAAAACTATATCAGGCCTTACGTCCGGGCTTACGCCCAACATACAAGCACGCAGCCGCGAGCAATAGCATCCCTGTCCCCGGTTCAGGTACAGAAGAACCGTCTGGAGATGATGGCGGTGTCCCCGCGTTCCAGTTGCCCAGCACAGCATTGAGGTCATCGATCCCCACAAACCCATCACCACTTGGATCGGCCAACGGGTTAGCAGGCGGGACGTTCTGGTTCCAATTACCCAGCACAATATTCAGGTCATTAATCCCGACAAACCCGTCGCCGTCCAGGTCGCCCTGCAAGGCCGCGACGACCTGGAGCGTGACATCGGTCGCGCCATAGATGACATCCAGGAGCAGCCCGCCGCCTAAGTCGCTGCCCGTGATGGAAGCGAACTGCCCGGTTCGGCTGGCTGACGTGAGGATCTGGAACGAGTTGCCGATAGCGGGCACAAACCCGCCGAGGATCGAAACGTCCAAGACGCCGTCGAGGTTGGCGTCGCCGGTGATGCTCAGCAGATCGAATTCGGTGCCCGCAATAAGTCCGCCCAATTCGATGGCCAGGGTGTTGGCGGGAGCGAAGACGACATCGCCCTCGAAGCTGACGTTGCCCGGGCTATCACCGGGGCTGAACCCGCCGGCGAAGGTGGTGGTCCCGGGGCCGAAGAACCCGCCGCCGCCATTCACCGCATCCGCAAAAGTGATATCGCCAACAACAGTCAACGCCGACCCGGTCGGGTTGCTGACCGTGCCGTTAATAGTCTTGCCGGTGCCAGTAGTGTCGATGAGGACCAGGTCACCGTTGTTAGTCAGGCCACCCGAGCTGAAATCGCCAAGCACCGTAAGTTCAGAACCCACATTCACCGTCGCAAGGTTGCTGATATTCACCGTCTGGCCCAGATCGACCACCATCGCCGGGCCGAAGAGGCCACCCGCACCGACGGTCAGGTTGTCGGTAGTCAGGTTAAACGTGCCTGTATCAAAATCGAGGTTGGCGGTGTCATTATTAAAGACCGAACCCACCGAGAGGCTGCCGCCGTTAAGCCGAAGCGGGGCGGTGAGTGCGGCCTGGTCCGTGACGACCAGGTTTTTGTTTGCAGTCAGTGTCGGCACACCCGGCCCAAGCAGGTCGTCGAGCGTCTCAGCACCGAGGGTTGTGCCCGCGGTGTAACGGAAGGTGCCGCTGTTGAAGGTGAAGTCCGGTTGAGGGACCTCGACCGGGTCGAACAGGTCGAACGAGCCGACGTTAATCGTGCCGCCGTTGAGGTTGACCTTGCCGTCGTCCCAGAGCTTGAGTTCACCGGTGACGTTGACCGTGCCGCCCTGCGCGACGTTGAGTGTCGCGTCACCACCACCACCGCTGGCATTGCCGCCGAGGAAGAAGCTGGCACCGACGCTGAGCGTGGAGCCTGTGGACCCGTCGTTGGTGTCCAGATCCTGCACATTGATCACGCCGGTGCTGGCTGAGCTTACCCGCGCGATGTACGAATGCCCGACGCTGGAAACGGACCCGCCGTTATTGATATGAAGCGTGCCGTTGGCGGTGCCTTCATCGCCGACGGAGAGCCAGTTGCCGATGGTGACGGTGGAGCCGGGGTCGGTCACGGTCATCGTGCCGGTGCCGCCGCCAAACGCAGAGATTTCGAGGTTGCCGATCTGCGAGCCGGGCGCGTTGACGATCAGGTCCGCGCCGTTGCTGATGGTTGCGGTGCCGGCTCCGTTGTCGCCCATCAGCAGCCGCCCGACCGTCAGCGTCGACCCCTCACCGGTGACGACGAGGTTGCCGGTCGAGCCGGAGATGTCGGCCACCAGCATGATGTTGTCGTTGCCGGTGAATGTGCCACTGTTCTGGAGGGTGAGCGACGACGCGGTGCCGTTGGAATCGTCACCAACCGCGACCCGACCGGTGCCGCTATGAATAATCGATGAGTTATCGATCAGGACCGAAGAGTTGTCCGCCAAGGTGCTGTTGCCGATCACGAAATCAGCGTTGGCGGCGGTGCTGGTGTTGAGGGTTGCCCCATTGGTCAGGGTTAAAGACCCCTGGCGCTGACTGCCGACCACGAAGACGCCTTGGACGTTGACAACCGTGGTCCCCCCATCGAGGTTCATCGCCGCGTTTTCGTTCCCCGTCAGGCGGCCAATAAGCAAGGCCTGGGTGTCCACACGCCCGCCGGCGTCCACGTTCAACGTGCCCGCCCCGGCGTCACCGACGAAGATGGAGCCGCTCCCGTTGGCGAGGGCGTTCCAGAACGAGTTTGTGCCGGTGACGTTGACCGTACCCGTGCCGTCGGGGCCGGTGCCGTCGCCGCTGCCGATGATGCCGCCGTTACTGTTGTAAAGCCCGCCTGCCTGGACATTCAGGATACCGACGCCGCCGTCGTCGTTGGTCGAGCCGCCGATGAAGCTGGACCCGGTGACGCTGAGTGTCGATGGGCTAACGCCGTCGCTCCCGTTGACCGTCAGCACGCTGGTCCCGGTGCCCGAGTTGTTCGTGTCGCTGTCACCGACCGTGAGGACGTCGGTCGTGACCGACGCGCCGTTGGTGATATCCAGCGTGGCCTGCCCCTCGTTGCCGACGAACAGGCCGCCGCCGCCAGCGACCGACAGGCTCGAACCCGTGCCGTCGACGGTGACAGCACCGTTGGTGTTGTCGCTGCCGGCGATCTGTAAGAAATTGGCGGTCACGCTGAACGAACCGCCATTGGTGATGGCCAGGGTGGCGTCCCCGCCGGATCGGGCGATAGTGACCGCGCCCGTGCTGGTGATGCTCGAACCCGCACCATCGACCTCGACCACAGCCGCACCACCTGCGCCGGTATTAAACGCCTCGAACGTCGTGACGTTTGCGGTGGAACCGGAGAGCACATGAAACTCGCCGTTGGTGACATCGACATTGGCCGCGCCGCCGCCGCTGTAGCTTGCCCCGTTGGTTAGATTCACGATCGGGCGGTTAGCACCACCCAGCGTATAGTTACTCGTGCCGGAGGCGAAGTCGCCGGTGTCGATGTTCAGCGTCCCGCCGGTGTGGATGAACTGGCTGGCGGCGTTGCGGACCCAGCCGTCGGCGGAGATGCTGCCACCTGTGAGCGTGACCCGGCCGGTGGTTTTTAGGATGGCCGTGCCGTTGATCGTTACATCGGCGCCGTTGGAGACAGTAAGCCGATCTCGCGCGGCGTGGACGGCTTGGCCGGCATCGTTGCCGTTGCCCACGTCCAGGTTGCCGCCGATATCCCAGCTCGATCCCGCGCCGTCAATAGTCACAATGGCATCAGAGGTGTACGAGATGTCGCCGATGTTCGCCGCACCGGAGGTCACAGTGCTTCCGTTGTTGATGTTCAACACAGCGTTGTCATTGGCGCCCCTGGCAATATTAAGTATGCCAGGCACGTTGAGCGTCGCGCCGTTATCCAGCGTCAGTGTCGGCGTGCCCGGATCGCTCGTGAGCGTGAAATCTGCCAGCCCCGCGAAGGGAATGAACGACCCGCCATCGATCGTCAGCGACCCGTCAGTGAAGTTGGGATTCACCGCCGAGGCGTCGAAGGTGTTGACGGTCACATCTGCCCCGGCCAAGTTAACCGTGCCGAAGTTGGTGAACGTGCCGGCCACATTGACCTGCCCGCTATTGGCGTTGAATGCCCCCAGAAACGCGGTGAGGTCGCCCGCGTTCACGGTCCCGCCATCGACATCAAAGATGACCGCAGAGTTGACGGTCAGGGTATTAGTCACGTCCAGCGTCTTGCCCGCGTTGATGCTGATCGGGTTGCCACCCAGTGCGCCGTTAAGGTTGACCGCCAAGCCGGCAGCGCCTGTCACCTGCAACGTGCCTGCGGACCAGTTCGGGACGATCGCCCCAAGCGAATCCATCGAAAGCGTGCCACCCTCAAGATTCACCGCCCCGGTGGGCGCGAACGTGCCGCCGGCCGCGACGCTGAGCGTCCCGCCGTCACGAATGCTTGTGTCACCGCCGACGTTCAGCGTTCCCGTGCCGACGTTGAAGATCGACGTGCCGGAGTCCGTAGCGGTCGAGCCGACGACCAGCCCGTTGGTGACGGTCATCGCACCGGTCGAGAGGTCGAGCGTGGTCGTGCCTGCGCCGCCAGCGTTGGTCAGGTCTTGATTGTCGATCGTTAGCGCGTTGACGGTGGTCGCGGCAGCGGGGCCGGTGATCGTCTTGGTCGCGCTGTCGGTGATGAAGACATTGTCTGTTAAGATCGGCACGCTGCCGCCGGTCCAGTTGCCCGCGGTGTCCCAGTTACCGCTGCCGCCAGCGGTCCAGAACTCACCCGCCGTCGAGGTGACCGCAAACGAGCCGAACACATCGTTGTCATTCGTGCCCACGATCTCCCGGATCTCGACATAATCGAAAGCGGTATCCGTCACGCCGCCGACGAAGCTCAGTACAGCGGCGGGGCGTTGGAAGGTCAAGGTATCGACCAGCGTACCACCTGCGCCACCGCTAAAGAGGGTGAAGGTGAAGGTTGAGGCGGCAATCGCATTTTCATCAAACTCGAATCCAAACCCAAACGCCGGGCTGTCCAGAGCGACGTTCCAACTCTCGAAGCCGCTAAAGGTGAATTCGGTCGGCTCAATAAAGGGCGAAATGGCTGAATTGGCCAAGGTCGAGCCGGTGTGTGCCGTCACCGTGACCCCGCCGAAGCTGGGCGTGCCCTGGACCCCGCCGACCGGCAGCTCGATGATCGTCGCGCCGGTCTGACTCAGGAACAACGCCTCGCTGTCGATCTCCGCCAGGGACTGGGCAGACGCGGTCGGAACCAGCCCGATCATCAAGCCAAGGCCCGCCAGGAGTTTCGTTGAAAACAAAGTCTTCTGCATTGACATTTGACTGCTCCACTTGAGTTCTAAGAAGATCAGAGAAAGTGCTGGCGAACACAGGCGCACCATGAGCACCTGCACGGTTTATTTAGCGACTTCCCAAATTAAAGATGTTCCACCCACACTAGTCCCACCCTCACTAAAAGATTAGGACTTGAAGATATCAAGGTATACTGACCAACACAAGCTAAATCCGGATGCAATTTATAAGATGACGAGCCATTTGCGAATCGGATAAATCGGTGTTGTGAATCACGGGGTTAGGCGCAAACGCAATCAAGCATGCTGTCTCCTAACACAGCAAACATCCATCATCAGTGCAACCTGTCCGATGGATTGGTAATCTATGCCCCATGCCTTGGACGATCTACCGCTACATCCTTAAAGAGCTACTCAAGCTCATGGCCCTCTCGGCTCTGGTGCTGGTGACACTGATCAGCTTCGCCGCCGCGATCAAGCCGATGTCCGATGGGCTGCTCGGTGCCGGGGCGATGCTCAAATTCGTCGGCTACTCCGCACCGACCATGCTGGGCTTCGTCCTGCCCTTCGCAGGTGCCTTCGCCAGCACACTCGTCTTTATCAGGATGGCCGCCGACAACGAGGTTCTCGCCTGCTCCGCCAGCGGGATCAGCTACGCCAAAGTCCTTGCCCCGGTCGCCGCCCTTGGGCTGGTCCTGACGATGGGGCTGTTTTACCTGTCCAACTTCGTCGTCCCCGGCTTCTACCGCGCCGCAGCCGAGACCTTGGAAAGCGACCTGATGACCGTGCTTGTGACCCAACTCAACCAGAACCGCCCGTTCACCGAGATCGATGGGTTTGTGTTGTACGCCGACTCCGCTGTGCAGTTGCCCGTGCCGTCCTGGGATCCGGACGCAGCCAAGTACATCCCGCTTGCCGGCAACGCAACCAAATACATCAAGCTCACCGGCGCGGCAGTGGGGGAGTTGGACGCGCAAGGGATAGTCCAGACTGACAGCACCGCCAGAGAAGCCAACATCCTCCTGTTCCAAGGCGACACCGGCTCGTTTGTCACAATCAAGCTGCTCCAAGCGATGCGCTACGAGGCGGAAACCGGGGACCTGTTTTATAACGAGAGCCTGGAGATCGGCCCCTGGCCGTTGTCAAACCCGTTCGGCGACAGCCCCAAGTTCCAGTCCTGGCCTCAGCTCCGCGAGCTATACCGAAACCCCGAAGGCTTTGGTGATGTGCATGAGGCAAAGGTCCAACTGGCACGCGAGGTGGCTGTTGCGGAGTTACGTATCTCGATCCGTGAGCAGATGAAGATCGACCGGGGCAAGGTCGGCGTGGTCTTGTCAGGCTACCGTCAGGGCTACCGAATCACGAGCCCCTCAGTCCGAACCCTTAGAGGCACGCTGGTTCTAAAATCAACGCCCGGCCAACCGATCATCATTGAATACCCCGTCAACTCGGTCAAGCACCCCTACGACGGCCCGGTGCAGCGACGCATCGAAGCGATGTCCGGCCGAATTACAATCAAGCCGCCCGACCAGAGGCAACCCGGCCTCAAACCCTCCGCATTGATCGAGCTAACCGAGGTCCGTATATTCAAGGTGCCCAGCACCGTGCCGACCACCGAGACACTCACTCATATCCTCACACCAATGTCTTGGCAGACACCCGTGATCGATCCGGATCTCAAAGACAAGCCGATCAGTGAACTGATGGCGGCCGCGGAACATCACTTCGCCCGCTCCAAGAACGTCGACGACGCCCGGGACAGTCTGGATACGAGTATCCTCAAACTCAGGCGAAAGATTATTTCACAACTGCACGAACGCGCCGCCTCCGCAATCACCTGTCTGATCCTCCTGGTCTTCGGCTCGATCCTGGCGATACACCTCAAAGGCCAGATGCCTCTGGTCGTGTTCTTCTGGAGCTTCCTTCTCGCCATCGTCTCCATCATCATAATCCACACCGGCCAGAACCTCGCCATCGCCAAGCAAGCAACCGTCATCAGCGGTCTGGCAATCCTCTGGACCGGCAACATCGGCCTGACACTGACAACTTTCATCGTCTACCGCCGCGTAGCACGGAATTAAAAAATAGAAATAAGAAAAACTGGAAAACTGGAAATTCAGACCCCAGATCCTAAACCCTAAACCCCAGCCCCCGTCCCCCACCCATGAAAACCCTCGACCGCTACATCGTCAAACAGTTCCTCGTCAACTTCGTGATCCTTTACGTCGTATTGATGACGCTGTTTGTTGTGGTGGACCTGATCGTCGATCTGGATGAGTTCCTCAAGGCCGGCCATAACTGGGCACGCCGCCAGACCGTTGCCCGACAGGCCGACCTGATGGGCCAACCCGCATCAACGATCATGAACCTGATCGAAGCCGATGCCGACGCCGCACAAATCGCACGCCGGTTAAGCATCTCCGACACCCAGGCCCAGGACCTGATCAACGCCGCAACGCCCGGCTTCCTCCTACGCACCCTCGGCGTCTTGCGAACCGTCGGTGACTACTACGGCCCGATCATCATCCTCGTCTACGCCTTCTTCTCAGGCCTGATCGTCGTCGCCGCGATGGGCTTCACTCTCACCGGCCTGGGACGCAACCGCGAACTTACCGCCATGGTCTCTAGCGGCATCAGCCTCTACCGCGTCGCCATGCCCATCCTCGTCGCAGGCATCGCACTAAACGTCCTCGCCCTGCCCGTCCAGGAATTTGTCATACCACACCTCGCCGGCAAGCTCAGCCGAAAAAAATCACACATCAAACACGAAAGCGTCGAACACTTCGCATTCCAATATGCGCCCGATGGCAACGGCAGCCTCATCAGCGCCGCAGAATTCGACGCCGACCACGAACAACTCAACGACATGCGCGTCGTGGTCCGTGATGAGAATGGATTACAAAGACAAAGAATCACCGCCACGCAAGCCATATGGGACGAAGATCAACAGGGCTGGGAACTGATCGGCGGCTACACAATCAGCCCCGGACGCATCGGCGAATCCGCCGTAGACGCCTTGGACCGCACCGGCACCGAGGTCGCTTTCTTCAAGACCGACCTCTCACCGACCCTGATTAAAACACGAAGAAACGCTGACTACGTCAGGCTGCTCCCCGTCACCGAGTTGCAGAAGATGCAGAGCAATCAGGCCGTCCCCCAATCTATGCGAGACACCGTCACCCGCACCAAGTGGGGCCGCATCAGCCTGCTGATCGTCAACGTCCTGATCCTCGTGATAGGCCTCCCATACTTCCTGCTGCGCGCACCAGGCAACATGCTGCTGCAGTCGGTCCTTTGCGCGGGGATGTGCATCGGTGTCTGGGCCGGCGGCATGACACTCCCCGAACTCGCCACCGCCTACTTCAACCCCGTCGCCGCCGCTTGGATCCCCGTCGTCATCTACCTCCCACTCTCCGCCTACGTCCTGCAGAGGGTCAAGACATAAAATCAGATTTGCCCGCACGGATCATCGGGATCGCATAGAAAAACAGAAGCAACAGCGATGAACGCAGATAAACGCAGATAAAGCCACTCACTCCGCACCTTCATCCTCTTTTCCCATCACCGTTCATCAGCGTTCATCACTGTTTCACTTCTCCCTGTCTTCTCCGTGCCTCTGTGTCTCTGTGTTTCAAGCACCGGCCTCTCACCATGACCAACCTCCAAACCATCCAAGCCCTCTACGAAGCCTTCGCCGCCGGCGACCGACCGCGCATCCTTGAACTGTTCGCCCCCGACATCCAGTGGATACAAAACGAGGGCTTCCCCAACGGCGGCCGACACGTCGGCGCGGAAACTGTGCTGGACGACGTCTTCGCCAAGTTTAAGGTGGACTGGTCCACTTGGCGCGCAGATGTAGACCACTGGCTCGACGCAGGCGACACCATCATCGCACTGGGCAACTACCACGGCACACACAAGACCACCCGCCAATCCATGACCGCCGCCTTCGCTCACGTCTACTGGATCGTCGACGACCGCATCACCCGCTTCCAGCAATACACCGACACACGCATGATCGTCTCAGCGATGTAATGACACAGGCCGCAGCCTTGGGTATAATTCCACCCATGAGTGGACAAGATGCATTCGCAATCATCCCCTGCATACTGTTCTTACTGGTGATTTTTTTTGGGATCGGCCTGTTTGCGGTCTGGGTTGTCGCACTGATCCACGCGGCGATGTCAAAAATGGAAAACCAGGCCGTCTGGATCCTCGTCATCATCCTCGGCGGCCCGATCGGCGCGGTGGTCTACTTCATCGCCCGACCTTTCAAACGCGACGCCACTTAGCCCGGCTGATCGAATCGGTTGCCGACTTGCGGGTCATACAAAGCGCATACAAACTCAACAGCAAAACGGTTACTTAATCGCCCATGTCACAATCAGCCGTGATGCCTGGCCTCGATTGCCCGTATTGACGTAGGCCCGTATCCTACCCCTCATGAATCGGATCGACCGAATATTTCAGGATTTGCGGCCCCCCGGGAATACAGCCGGCGGCAAGGCCTTAATGCCCTACATCACCGTCGGCGACCCCAGCATCCAGACAACCGGGCGGATGCTCTCGGCTGTCCAGGATGCCGGTGCATCGATCTGTGAATTAGGCATCCCGTTTTCCGACCCCGTCGCGGATGGCCCGGTCATCGACGCCTCGATGACCTACGCACTAAGCCACGGCGCCACGGTAGAGAAAATATTCGAGATGGTTTCCAGCGTTCGGCCAAGCCTCTCGATCGGCCTGGTTGCGATGGTCAGTTTCTCGATCGTACACCGCATCGGTTTATCCAAGTTCATCGGCGACGCGAAGGATGCAGGCTTCGATGGTTTTATCTTCCCCGACCTGGCGCTGGAAGAGTCCGGCCCAGCCCGTGAGGCCGCAGCCAAGGCCGGCCTGATACTCAGCATGTTAATCGCCCCGACGACTCCGGATGATCGGGCAGTGCAGATCGCCAAAGCCTGCACGGGTTTTGTCTATGTCGTGTCCCGCGCCGGGATCACCGGCGAACGTGCCGAGTTGCCCCCGGAACTGCCCGACAGGCTCAGGCACCTGCGAACCGTGACAGACCTGCCGATGACCGTAGGCTTTGGCATCAGTAGCGCCGAGCACGTCAGGCAAGTTGTCTCGGTTGCCGACGCGGCGATCGTAGGTTCAGGCATGATGCGCCGGATCGCCGAAGCCCGTTCTCAGGGCGAGGATCAAACCGTTAAGATGGTGGGGGACTACACCCGCGACCTGGCCGCTGGTCTGGTCCCGGCGTAGGGCTTCGGAACAAAGAGGCCGGGGGAGCCGGGGGAGCCGGGGGGAACCGGGGGGAACCGGGGCCGGTAGTCCGGGGGCGGGGGTCCGGGAATAAGCGGACTTACCCATGCTTTACTCGGTAGTGATTCAGGCCGGTTAGGGGATCGACCGATGCAAGACTATATAGATGCAGCAAGGAAGCTGCGTACCCGGCGTGGGCTTACCCTCACACGAGCGGCGAAACTGCTAATCGGCACCGTATGGTCCGGCGTGTGGGTGATTCTCGGGCTTTGGCTGATGGAGAACATCTCCCCCATCCTCGCCGTAGGACCATTATCCGCCGGGGTATTCGTATTGCTGGTCTTGGTCGCCGACGATCTGGTCCCGGGGGCGTCCCCCAAGGCTACTAACTTCATGAAACTTTCCACCGCCCTTGTCTTCCTCACTTGGGCACCGTTGATAGGCTGGTCGCTCTAACATGGCGACCTGACCCCCCGGATCCCCCGGCACCCCCCGGTACCCGGCCTGGCCCGAACACTGCCCAAAGAAACCGACTGATGATGAGACACGTTATGCAATACACCACCCACCGCCGACCCACACCAGCCTGGCTGGCCCTCATTCCCGCCTTGCTCCTCTCGGCCTCGCTCACCACTGCCACGCAGGCCCAAGACCTCGCCTTCCCTGATAGCGCAACCACCGAACAGATGATGGCCGACCAACTCGTCGCCATGGCCTGGCAGACCTTCGGCAGAGAGCCTGAACCCAGGCCCGATCAACTCCAACGCGCCAAAGTCCTGCTGGATATGGCCGCCGAACTCAACCCCGACGACGAGGGCATGTGGCAGCTACGCATGTCCTTGGCAAAAGCGATGGACGATCAGCCGTTGCTCATCGACTCCCTACGCAACTACCTCCGACTTGAACCCAAAGACGACGCCGCCTGGCTCGATTTTATCAAGGCCAGGCTCGGCGCCGTTGAATCACTCGACGACTACCTGGAATCACTGGAACGCATGCTCCGCGCCGAATCCGCCAAAGCATTATCCGCGCCATTACGATCCAGGCTCGCGACCTTCGCCGCCCAGGCCGCCCAGGAAATCGGCGACAGCAAGCGATCCGCCCAGTGGCTGGGCTACGCCGTCAAGCTCGACCCCGCCAACCCCGAAGCCGCCGCCATGGTCTACGCCCTCGCCATCGAACGCGAAGGCACACCCCGCCAGCAAGGCATCGCCCTGGTCAACATGCTCAAGGCCAGCCCCGTCGATCCCTCTGTCAGGATGGCCTTGGCGACCCTGCTGATGGAGCAGGGGGTCTACGCACACGCCGTCGAGCAGTTTGACGTATCCATGCAGCTTGTGGACATGCAGACCCGCATGAGCCTCTTGAATCAGTACACCCTCTGCCTGATCGCCACCGGCCAACAAGACAAAGTACCCCCGTTGCTCCTGGACCTGCAATTATTCCTCAAGCGGATGCAAGACGCACAAGACCCGGACCTGTCAATCGATGCCGACCCCGAAGAGGCGCAGGCGAGCATGCTCGAAGACCTGCCCCAACTCCCGCCAACGTTGGAGTTTATCCAGCTAATCCTCCAACACAAAAACAACCCCGTCGCCGCCAGAAACTCTTTCCACCGCCTACGCAATATCACCTCACAGATAGAAGACCCCCAGGAACAGCAAGACGCATTTGGCGAATTGGTCTGGGTCGCCGCCGTCTTCGATCAAGACCCCGCCTGGGTCAAACAACGGATCAACCTGCTTGACCCCGACAATGAAAACGCCCACCTTGCCAACGGCTGGCTCGCACTGCGCGATGGAGATAATCAGGCCGCCAAAGACATCTTCCAGGCACTGGGTGACGACAACATGTTTGCACGCCTCGGCCTCGCGTCACTGCCCGACCTCAACGACAAGCAACGCGCCGACGCCTACCAACAGATGATCTGGGACGACTCCGCCTCCATGGCGTCCATCATCGCCGCAAGCAGGCTCCACAAATTGGGCATGGTCGTCAACGCCACCGGCGACGGCGTATCCGTCCGTGTCCTTGCCGATAATCTTTCCCGCCAGCTCTGGACTCCCGCGCTGACCGTCTCCCCTTGGGTTCGGATGAAGCTGCGCGTCTCACCCGGTTCCTTCGGCTACCTTCAGCCGATGGTGGGACACATAACCATCCGTAACGCCACACGAGTCCCCCTGTCCGTCGGCCCAGGCGGCGCGATCCAGCCGGTACTCATGGTGATGTGTTCTCCATCAATCAGGAGTGAGCCTCTCGGACAGCTCCAACCGACGTTCTTTAATATGGGCCGCCGACTCACACTCCAACCAGGCGCCGCGATCGAGGCAGATATCCGCATTGACCGCTTCGATATGGGCCAACTCGTCGCTCTTTACCCAACCACGACCATCACCTACTCCGCCTCCGCGATCCTCGACCCTCGCCCCTTACCGACCGGCGGCGTCGTACCTGGCCCTCTGGGTGCCACCCAACAGGTCGGCTCGCTTCAAGCGAAAGGCCTCCCCGCCACACCCAACAACCTCCAGCTATGGATCAAGGATCTCGACGGCACAGACCCCGCCATCCGCGCCATCGCCATCACACGCCTACTCATCATCGCACGCCAGCCCGCCGAAACCACCGAGGCCCAGGACTTCCGCGACAAGATCAACGACCTGATCAGTCAACGCTACCCCGACTCTTTCACACCGCTGCTAAAGGCCTGGACCGTCCGCTTTATGCTCCCGGATGAGGACGGCGAACCTGTCTCACGCCGGGTCATCGATCTGGCACAACGCAGCGACAACCCGATGGTGCGCATCGTCTTCATGGTCATGCACGCCGACTCACCCACCTCACCGGTCCTGACCGACGCCATACGCCACGACGACCCAACCATCCGTGCCTTTGCCCAGGCCATGAAGCTCGGCCTCGAAAAAGACGCCGAGCGAGCCGCCGAGGCAGAATCCGATTCCCACGACGACGCGGACCACGCCCCGCATGACGATTCAAGCGGATCGACGCTGCCATTCGAAACGACGGACCCGCTAGGCCCACTGGACGACCCCTGGCTCCCCTGACCGAATCACACGACCACCCGCGACACGTTCAAGTCTGAACGCCCCGCATTCCTACATAGATGTCCCCCCGCTTACGACCCAGGCTTGCCGTTTTGCGGCGGATCGCAGATCCGCGCGTTGGCCCAACAAGCCAAGGCTCATCATCGCGATAGACCGTCTGGATTAAACGCACCGATAGAGCGATCTCAATTCAGGCGTAGCGGTCAACATAGTCATAGCCGCCGGCTTACAGCCGGCGAGGCCGCCATCTATTCTATTAGATGGTGGCCATAAGACCCGCTACGAATAAACTACGAACGCGATAGCTATCCAGACACAAACAAGATCACGGGTATGATCCACTCATGCGCCACACACTCCTGATGTTTGATGTTGACCTCACCCTCGTCGATGCCGCTGGCGCCGGCCAGTTGGCGATGCACGCCGCAGGCAAAGAAGTCTGCGGCGATCAATTCTCCTTCGACGGCATATCCTTCGCAGGCAGGCTCGACCCACTGATCTTCGCCGACGCGATCAACAACTGTGGCTATTCCAAATCCAAGGCCACCGAACTCCACGACACCTTCCGATCAACCTACACCCAACACCTCCGCCGCCTGATCTGCGACAACGGCCACACCGTCACCGCGCTGCCCGGCATCCTCACATTGATCGACAACCTCCGCCACCGTGCACAAGATCAAAACGACATCATGCTCGGCCTGCTCACCGGGAACTACCCCCAAACAGCAGCTATGAAAATACAAGCCGCCGGCCTGCGCCGCGATTGGTTCACGCTCGGATGCTTCGGCGATCAAGCCGACTCACGCCCAGGACTCACCGAACTCGCCCTCCAACGATACACCCAACTAACAAACACCCCAGCCGACCCCGCCCGCGTCATCATCATCGGCGACACCCAACACGACATACACTGCGCCAAAGCCCACGGCTGCACCGCCTTCGCCGTCGCTACCGGCCGAGTCAACGCCGACCAACTCCGTGACGCCGGCGCGGATATCGTCGTCGACGACCTCACCGACCCAACCCCACTCCTGAACCTGATCCAAACTTAACCACCCGGGAGTTATTCAGAACCCCCGGCGGAGGCTGCTTCAGTAGCCGTCTCTTTACAGAATCACAACCTCGCTGTGTTATTCACAACTACCACCCGATTTTCAAGCACGTATCTGCACCACCATTCCCGTGCTTGCCCTATCATGCCCCGATGAGTGACTTTCATTTAGATGACCGTATCTACGATCATGTAGGCGAGGACGGATTTACCCGTCTCTGCGCCGCGTTCTTCATCCGTGTCCCCAAAGACGACGTGTTAAGCGCGATCTACCCCGAAGACGACCTCGAAGGTGCCGAGCACCGCCTCCGTGAATTCCTGATCCAACGCTTTGGAGGCCCACACCGCTACTCCGCCGAACGTGGCGACCCACGCCTCCGCGCCCGTCACGCGCCCTTTGCCATCGACCCGCTCGCACGCGATCGCTGGGTCCAACGCATGGGTGAGGCCGTAAGCGAATCCGGGTTCGACGACAATGTAAACAGCACACTTCGCGCCTTCTTCGACTCCGCTGCGACCTTCATGATCAATCGTGATTGATAGGCGTGAACTGCCCCGACTCGGGTTCGTAAGCGAAGACCTCCGCGGTGGCGATCTTGAACATCCAGCCATGCAGTTGAAGCGACCCGTCCGCCAGTCTTTTCGCCACGGTGGGGTAGGTGCGCAGATTCTTCAGCCCCAGCCGCACGTTCTCCCCAGCCGCTGCGGTGGCGCGATCCTCATGGTCGGTTAAGTGCAGATAGTGTTCGGCAAGTGTGTCACGCACCGGCTGGGCCAGCCGCAACCACTGCCCAAGGTGCGGCATCTCCGAATCTTTAGGCTCGCCATCCAGCAGCGCGTGCATCGCCCCGCATTGAGTATGCCCACAGACCACGATGTCCCCAACGCCCAGCACCCCCGTCGCAAACTCAATCGCCGCCGCCGTGGAATTCGTCGCGTGGGTCAAGTCACTTGGCGGGATGATGTTGCCAACGTTTTTAACGACAAACAGATCCCCAGGCTCGCTGTGTGTCATCAGCATCGCAGGCACACGCGAGTCCGCACAGGTAATGAACAACGTGTGCGGGTGCTGCCCCTTTTTAGACAGCCTCTGGAACAGCTCGCGGTAATGCCCGAAATCCTCCTGACGAAACTTGTAGACCCCCTCGATCAACTCTTGCATGATGACACTCAAGTAAAAAGATCAACCAAGCTCTTGATCCCATACTACCACCGATGCGGGTGGGGGCCAAAGCTGGATTCGTAATAGGTATACACCGCACGCCCCGGCGGAATCACCTTGTCGATAGCCGTTCGATCAGCCTCGGTGATCTCAATATCCATCGCCACCAGGTTATCTTCGAGTTGCCCCATCGTGCGAGGCCCGATGATCGGGCTGGTGATCGCCGGCTGATTCATACACCACGCCAACGCGACCTGCCCAACGCTACACCCCTTGGCCTCCGCCAGCCGACGCACCACATCAAGCACATCGTGCGCACGCTCGTTGGCGAGCATCTCCGCCGCCCGGGGTGACGTATCTTTCCCCGGCGCGTATCGGCCCTCGGTCGGCGTATCACCCCGCCTATACTTCCCGGTTAAAAACCCACCCGCCAACGGCGACCACGGGATCAACGCCAACCCATACGTCTGCGCCATCGGCACCAGTTCCCGCTCGATCCGACGATCCAACAAATTGTAAGGCGGCTGCTCCGTAACAAACCGGTTAAGGTGATGCCGATCAGACACCCACAACGACTCAACAACCTGCCACGAAGCAAACGTGCTGCACCCGATGTACCGAACCTTCCCCGCACGAACCAGATCATCCAACGCCCGCAACGTCTCATCGATCGGGCAATCCACATGCGGCCGATGTATCTGATACAGGTCGATCCAGTCGGTCTTCAGCCGTTTTAGTGAGGCGTCGCACTGCTCGATGATCTGCCGACGCGAGTTGCCCCACCGGTTGGGATCAAGCGGATCATCTTTGTGCATGTTCCCGTGACACTTGGTAGCCAGCACGATCCGGTCACGCTTGCCGTTACGTTTCAGCGCTTTGCCCGTGGCCTTCTCACTCTTGCCATCGACGTAAACATTGGCCGTATCCAGAAAGTTGATCCCCGCATCAAGCGCACGATCGATCATGTCCGCCGACTCATCCGCCGTGGTCTTGCCACCGAAGGTCATGCACCCAAGGCAAAGCGGGCTGACACGGATGCCCGTGCGTCCGAGGTAACGGTATTCCATGCGTATTCAACTCCGTTCTGAGGATGTAATAATATCGTCAAGGCTTCTACAAGCCGCTGTGCATCAGCACGCTCGGGCCAGCAGTCCGGCGGCTAGAACGGTTTAACTTTAACCGTAGTGACTAAGGTTTAGCCGCCGCAGCCACGCGGCGCCCTCAGAACCTTAACTGACCACTCGAACCGTTCACGCAACGCTACGAACAAGGTGAATCTGCTCTACTCCGTCAGCCCCTCAAACAGCGGCGTAGACAAGTAACGCTCCCCAAAACTGGCGGCGATCGTGACGATTACTTTCCCCTTGTTCTCCGGCTTCGCGGCGATTCGGCAGGCGGCGCAGATATTCCCACCCGTGCTGATCCCCCCGAAGATGCCTTCCTCAAGCGCGGCCTTGCGCGCCCACTCGAAAGCCTCCTCGTTCGTTATCAACTCGGTGTCGTTGATCAGTGAAAGGTCGCAGTTGCCCGGCACAAAACCCGCGCCGATACCTTGGATCTTGTGTGGCCCGGGCTTGACCGGATCGCCGTTCACTGTCTGGGTAATCACCGGCGAACCCACCGGCTCCACCGCGATCGCCTGGAACTCCGGATTACGCTCTCGCATATACCGGGTGATCCCTGTGATCGTCCCCCCGGTGCCCACCCCCGCCACAAGGATATCGACCTTGCCCTGCGTGTCGTTCCATATCTCCGGCCCGGTCGTCTCGTAGTGCACCTGCGGGTTCGCCGGGTTCTCAAACTGCTGAGGCATCCAAGCATTGTCTGTCGTCCCTACCAACTCCGCCGCCTTGGCGATCGCGCCCTTCATCCCATCCGCAGCAGGGGTCAGCACCAGCTTCGCACCCAACGCTTTTAGTAACGCACGCCGTTCAACACTCATCGAGTCCGGCATCGTCAGCGTCAGCGCATAACCCTTCGCCGCGCACACAAACGCCAACGCGATACCCGTATTCCCGCTGGTCGGCTCGATGACGTGCGTATCCTTCGTCAATATCCCATCACGCTCCGCCGCCTCGATCATCGCCTTACCGATCCGATCCTTCACGCTTGCCATCGGGTTGAAGTATTCGCACTTCACCAGAACCGTCGCGCCCTCCGGGGCCAGCTTGTTCAGCTTCACCAGCGGAGTGTTGCAGATCGTGTTAACGACGTTGTCGTAGGTTTTGCCATGTAGAAGGTGTTGAGCCTGATCGGTGTGAGTCATGGTGAGGTGTCCTATTCATCGGCCCACGAAACGCCGTGCGTTTTCCGTCCGAGCCTGTAGACACCATATTATGCCTACTCATGCCACGCGACAAGGACCGACCCCAACACCCGGCCCACCGCCGAGGTTATCATGTAATGGCACCTCGAATAATTGGAGGTGCCCCACGAAAAAGCCGCTTGCGGCTTCGCGAGGCCCGATGAATGCCTTGCGGATGTGCATCTTTAAGAAGTGGCCTGTTTTATGACCGCACCCTCTGCCACGACAGACCGCCCCGACCCGCCGATCCCCTCCCGGACCCGACGGCTGATTAAGCGCACCATGATCTACCTCATCGCCATCTACCTGATCTGGCTCATGATCGGCTGCTCCATCCAGCGGTCGATCCTGTTCCCCAGATCATTAGCAGGCGGTTCCGCTTCCGTCACCCCGCCACAAGGCATTGAAGTGCTGCACATCGACTCCGATCAGGGCCAAGTCGAAGCATGGTTCATCCCAGGCGATGCCGTCACCGCCGAATCACCCGGCCCTGTCGTAATCTTCGCCCACGGCAACGCCGAACTCATCGACCACTGGCCCGACGCCCTGCGCCACTACAAACGCCTGGGCATCAGCGTCCTGCTCCCGGAATTCCGAGGCTACGGCCGATCGGCAGGCGAACCCAGCCAACACGCCATCGCACAGGACTTCGCACAATTCTACGATCAAATCATCCAACGCCCCGACGTCGATCCCGCCCGCATCATCTTGCACGGCCGATCCATTGGCGGGGGGGTCGCCGCACAACTCGCCGACGACCGACCATCCGCAGCGATGATCCTCCAATCCTCACCCTCCAGCATCAAACGCTTGGCCGCAAGGCTCCTGCTCCCTTGGTTCCTCGTCCGCGACCCATTCGATTCCGTGCGTGTCCTCAAAGATTACAAACAACCCGTCCTGGTCATGCACGGCAGCGCAGACAAGACCATCCCCCCAAGCCACGCCACTCGCCTCGCCAAAGCCACATCCAACCCCATCAGCCGGTTGATTTTTTATGATGTCGATCACAACACCCTCCCGCCGGGCGAGCCGTATTGGAAGGATATTGAGCAGTTCTTGATTGATGCCGACGTGCTTCGTTAGTACCGAAGCCCCTCGAACAACGGCGTAGATAGATACCGCTCCCCAAAGCTCGCCGCCACTGTCACGATCACCTTATCGCGGTTCTGAGGCCGTTCGGCAATACGACAAGCAGCACAGACATTCGCACCCGTGCTGATCCCCCCGAATATCCCCTCTTCCAACGCCAGATCGTGCGCCCACATGAAAGCATCCTGATCGCTGACACACTCGGTCGAGTCGATAAGTTTAGTGTCGCAGTTGCGCGGAATGAACCCCGTGCCGATCCCCTGGATCTGATGCGGTGCCGTCTCGATCGGCCGACCCTTCATCGTCTGTGTGATGACCGGCGAACTGGCGGGCTCGACCGCGACACCTTGATAGTTAGGCTTACGTTCTTTGAGATACCGTGAAACACCCGTAAGCGTCCCCCCCGTCCCGACCCCGGCAACGAAGATATCGACCTTGCCATCCGTGTCGCTCCAGATCTCCGGCCCGGTCGTGTCGTAATGAGCCTGCGGGTTCGCCGGATTCTCAAATTGCTGAGGCATCCAGGCCTTGTTGTTGTCCGCAACCAACTCCTTCGCCCTCTCGATCGCACCATTAATGCCCTCAGCCGCTGGAGTCAGTACCAGGTTAGCCCCCAACGCCTTAAGCAGCGCCCGACGCTCGACACTCATCGACTCAGGCATCGTCAGCGTCAGACGATAATTCTTCTTCGCGCAAATAAACGCCAACGCGATACCCGTGTTACCGCTGGTCGGCTCAATGATGTGCGTCTCTTCGTGGACCTCCCCAGCCTCTTCCCCCGCCTTAATCATCGCCCACCCAATACGATCCTTCACACTCGCCATCGGGTTAAAAAACTCGCATTTCACCAGTACCGTCGTACCCTCCGGCGCTAGCCGGCCCAGCTTAATCATTGGCGTCCGCCCGATGGTCCCGATAACCGACGAGTGAATACCCGCCACACGCTCAAGTCGATCCGTATTCTCAGTCATTGGCATCTGATATTCCTATTCGGCCTGGACCCGGTACGTCGTCATCCTTAATATCGGCAATCATTCCTGACGCCTTAAGACGATGAAATCGGTTAATTCCATCCGATTTGCCCGAGATTTGCCCTTGCCTCAGACACACCTACAATGCGGCACGCCACCGAATTGGCTCGTTATTACGATCCCGTTCCCCACGAACTTATCCGCCCTCACACGGGCTACTAAAAGGATTCCCACCATGACCGAACGCGCCGCCGCCGTCACCCTCAAAGCCAACCCCATGACCCTCATCGGCGCTGAACTCAAGGTCGGCGATCAAGCCCCCGACTTCACACTCAAAGCCAACGACATGTCCGACAAAACCCTCGCCGACTTCGCAGGCAAGGTCAAAATCATCTCCATCGTCCCCTCACTGGATACCCCCGTCTGTGACACACAGACCCGCAAGTTCAACCAAGACGCCGGCGGCCTCGACGGCGTCGTCGTCCTCACCGTCAGCGTTGACCTACCCATGGCACAAAAACGCTGGTGCGGCGCAGCAGGCGTCGAAAACGTCGTCTGCCTCTCTGACTTCAAAGACCACAGCTTCGGCAAAGCCTACGGCGTACGCATCAAAGAAGTCGGCCTCCTCGCACGCCAAGTCATGGTCCTCGATAAGGACAACACCATTAAGTACATCGAACTCGTCCCCGAAGTCACCCACGAACCTAACTACGACGCAGCGCTGGATGCGGCGAAAAAGCTCGTGTAAGTATTTATGCAATACAGTCTCAAGGCCATCCTGGTAGTGTTACTACTCTCATTTTTTGGGTGTAGTGATTCTCCACCTACTGCTGAGACATGTGTGATATTGGCCCCCACACAGGTTGGAGGGCCTCGGCTGGGTTTTGCAAACTTCCAATCGGATGTGGCTGTATTCACCCCTATTACTCAGGGGTTAAAGGCAGTTCTTGGTAGTCCGGCTGGCATACTCGTTGAAGTTGAAGCGGTTCGGATGCCAATCGGTGATGTTGCGGTATTCGAAGTTACATTGAAATGCAATGTACAGGTATCGTTTATGCTAGATGATTGGGAAGACGTAACAGTGAAAGTCAATGACAAACTTCAAGATATCCCGGTTGTGTTAACACCCGGGAGCTATGACTTGGTTATTGAGGGGCATCCGTCCTATCAGTAGCTGGGGTGATCACGATTTGGAGTTGTCCTCGCCTGCTTGGTCCTTACCCCAGCACCCGCTCCGCCGCACCGTAATAAACCGCCTTGAGCGCCTCCCCACCAATCCCCGCCCCGCGCAGCTCAGCAGTAGACTTCTCATCCAACGACGGGTCCACCATCGACAGGTCCGGATCAACAATCGGGCTTAGCCCATCGTACTTCGTCTCGATAAGCGTGCGCAGCGCCCAGTACCGGCTGGCATACAAATCAAAATCGATGTTGCCATCATTCGCCACAATGTCCGTGCCAAAGAGAACCCGCCCCGCGTTGCGCTCGCAAAACGCGCGAAACTGATCGGCATGCTTGCTCAACTCACGAACCTGCCACTTCGCCGCACTCGTATCCAACACATAATTCGGATGACGATCCAGCATCCCCTGCACAAAGTCCAAATCCTCCGGCGACCCACCCATGTGCGCACCAATCCACGTCACATCATCGTACTCATCCAACAAATCTTCCAAAGGCTCAAACTGCCCCCGCTTCGTCCCATACTTCTTAGGGTCCGTGTACTTGGTCGCAAACCAGGTATCCGGATCGCCGATGTGCGTCATAAAAATCCGATACCCCAGATCATACGCCAGCTTGATGCTCTCCTTACGCGTCGGCGAATCCATATGAAACGCCTCCGCATGCAGGTCACGCCCCCGTGGTGCCGCCCAGAACTTAATGATTCGGCAACCCTTCTCGCGAAACTTCTCCATCCGATATAACCAGTCCGTCGTAAACGTCCCAGGCTCACGCGCCGCCTCATAATTCGGCACCGCAATAAACTCAATACGATCACCATACGCCTCAGTGATCGCATCAATATTTTCCAGCTTGGTCATCGACACCGTCTTGGTCACGCCAAATAAATCAGCAATCTCAAAGTACAACCTCGCCGCATCGACCGTCCCAATATGCGTATGAATATCAATGATCGGCCCGCCATACCCAAACCCCTTCGCCTCCGCCCGGTAATCCAGACCCAACCGGTTCGCATCATTGATCGGCTTCTGATTCAGCGTCGTAGGTGTCATAGTCTCGCCAGCTCGGGTATCGGTGGGGGGGTAATGCAGCTATTCTAGGCCGCGATTCACCAAAGGCCAACGCGAATAAAAAAGGAAGTTGCCTCGTTTCAACACACCCGCACCCCCATAGCCCCCGCCGGAAGGCGGGGGTTCGATAGCACCACCCACAACCACCAAACCCTCTCACGCCACCCGCCCCTCCCAAACAAACCACGCGACATAAATACGCAACGCCAAATTAACCAACCCATATGTCAAACGATACCCCCAACAACCCACCAACCCCCAGCACACCCGGTTCCCCCAACCCCGCCCCCCCTGACCCCGGGGGCGGGGCCGGCCCCATCAAACTCGTCGCCATCGACCTCGACGGCACACTCCTCCGATCCAACAAACACCTCAGCACCGCCAACGCAAAAGCCATCGCTCAGGCAACCAACCAAGGCATCCACATCATCCTCGCCTCCGCCAGACCCCCACGCAGCGTCCGCGACATCTACCACCACCTCGCGCTCGACACCCTGCAAGTCAACTACAACGGCGCACTCGTCCACGACATGCCCCGTGGCAAACACGTCTTCCATCAACCCATGTCCGCCACCCTTGCAAAAAAAATCGTCAACTTCGCACGCAAGATGGACCCCAACGTCGTCATCAGCATCGAGGTGCTTGATAAGTGGTACACCGACCACGTCGACGACAAGCTCCCCACCGAAACCAGCAAGCACTTCAACCCCGACTTCGTCGGCCCACTAAGCGCCTTCCTCACCGTCCCCGTCACCAAACTCATGCTCCTCGCACCCCCCGAAAAACTACGCCCCATCCACCAGGCCGTCCGCACTAAGTTCGCCAAAGACATCGCCATCCTCATCAGCGACGACTACCTCATCCAACTCGTACACAAACAAGTTGACAAAGCCAACGCCCTGAAGCTTGTCGCCGAAAAATACAACGTCCCACGCCAACAAGTCATGGCCATCGGCGACGCCGACAACGACCTGGGCATGGTCCAATGGGCAGGCCTGGGCGTCGCCATGGAAAACGGTTGGCACCAACTCAAAAAAATCGCCGACATCATCGCACCCCCCAACGACGACGACGGCGTAGCCAAAATCCTGAAAAAATACGTCCTCGACCGTCAATAAAACTCTCTAAACACCCTCCCCCTCAAAGCCCACTGATGCACCGCCCCGGTGCTTCGGTGGGGTCTCCCCCAGACTCTTCAACATGCCCAATAACCACCTACCCATAAGATCAAGCGTGAAGAAGTATCCGCAGATTACGCAGATTTTCAGATAGGAAGTGCCCACGCACGCCTCTCTCTATTTCCTCCTCCTTAATCTGCCCCATCTACGAAATCTACGGATAACCTCTTCTCCCCGCATTTCCTCTCCCAACCCCATCACCATCCACCCGCAATTTGATATGCCCACCCTCCCGCGTCACAATACCCCGCTATGTCCATCAAAGCCGCTATCGTCGGGCCGACCGGTTACACAGGTGTCCACCTGATCGACATCCTGCTGCGCCACCCCTCCGCAGAATTAACCTACCTCGCCAGCCACCGAGAAGAACTCCCCGACATCCGCGACGAGTTCCCCATACTCCTTGGCCGACTCGACGATCATCTAGCCCAGTGCCGACCCATCGACGCTGGAGCCATCGCAGACCAGGCCGATGTGGTTTTCCTCGCGCTCCCGCACCGCGCCGCGATGAGTTACGCCCCAAAACTCCTGGACGCCGGCCTGCGGGTCATCGACCTCTCCGCAGACTACCGACTCGCCAACCCCTCACTCTACGAACAAGTTTACGACCAGCCCCACACCGACACCGAAAACCTCGACGAAGCTGTGTATGGCCTCCCAGAATTAAATAGAGACCAGCTCCCGGGGGCCATGCTCGTCGCCAACCCAGGCTGCTACCCAACCGCCGCCGCGCTCGCCGTCGCGCCCCTGCTGTCCCACAGCCTCATCAAACACGACCCCATCATCATCAACGCCGCCAGCGGAACCACCGGCGCAGGCAAAAAACCCAACGACCTGCTCCACTTCCCCAACCAAAACGAATCCTACCTACCCTACGGCGTCATCGGCGGGCACCGACACCAACCCGAAATCGAACAAACCCTCTCACTCGTCGCAGGCAAACCCATCCACACCCTCTTCGTCCCACACCTCCTCCCCATCGACCGAGGCATCTTAGAGACGATCTACTTAGAGCCCACCGACCCCGACGTCACCGAAGACGAACTCTTCGAGGCCTACGAAGACGCCTACGCCAACGAACCCTTCGTCCGAGTAAGAGAAGGCCTCCCCAACCTCAAACACGTCGTCGGCACAAACTTCTGCGACCTATCCGTAAGACTCACCAAACAAGGCGACCGACCCACAATCGTCGTCTTCAGCACCATCGACAACATGATCAAAGGCGCCTCCGGCCAAGCCATCCAAAACATGAACGCGGTGTTTGATCTGGATGAGACGACGGGGTTGGTGTGATTGGTGGTGTAGGATGTGCCCCAAGAACGGTATCCGACACCGTTTCTTACCCACTAGCTGAGTGGTTGGTCGATTGTGCCTGGCCCTTACCACCAGAAGTGTATGCGACATGATTATCGTCAGATCCCGGTCCCTTATCCTTGACCGTATCGATCATCCCGATGGCTTCATCGAAAAAAACCAGGCGTTGCTCTTCAGATACCGGGAGCTGTTGTTCTAATAGCTTCCGACGCTCACGCAACTGTTCCGGATGGCTCGGATAGATTTCCAAGTTCATCAACTTCTGTGGATTACCCGAAAATACTCGAAGATATAACCGCAGTCCGTCTTGGTGAAGCTCGTAAAAATTACGATACATCTTACGATCGGCCATCCCCAAGTAGTGATACGAGAGAACCTCTGCGAGTATGTTCTCGCCTGAAATGTCATTGCCCATGGCAAACGCGGAACGCGCAGCCTCAAGCAGCGAGCGGTTTCTCCAATACTGCCTCTCCAAACCTTCACCTGCCGCATAATCGCTACGGCTCAATGCTTTGTATCTGGAGAATACCTGATCGGTTTGTTGTGTGTATGTCTGCAGCAGGGTGGCAGCGCCCCACCCCGCCCTGAAGCGAACTTCACCGGGGGCGTCTATTTCTTCAGTAATCTGATCGAATTGGTCCACCACCTCAAGAATCGAAGTGGTATCCGGGGGATCGAAAAAGTGGCCGGGTTCTTTCGAGGGATCCTGTGCACGGGCGGACTGGATGTCCACTAAGTAATAACGAAGCATGTGCCGGCGTGGATCATCGGGCATGCTCTCTAACAATGCCTTGATGGCGTTTTCCCGCTCCGCACTCCTAACGGTGAGGGTATCTAGGATCTCTTGCACCGGGTCCGATGCCGTATCATCCAGATGCGCCGTTTGGCCTGACACCTCGCCACATGCAAGAGAGATCAGGCAGACGGCGCACAGGGGTTGAGATATCTTCTGTAAATGGAGCATCGGTCTATTCTAGCCGCGATTCTTGGTAATGTGCTCCCCGACGTCTGAAAGTTCTCGCAACAGGTGATAGGTTACGTTCAAGGTGTCTCCGTTTACAGCCTCGGAACTGTACACTTGTGTATGATTGATCTGGTAGATACGCCCGTTAACTGGGTTTTTCAGAAATATGGGTGACGCGACCACGCCGGACCCTAGTGCCGTGTCATCCTACAACTTTCGGATATAGCCGTTTGAGTTTGTTGCGTGCCTGATCGGTGGTGAACTGCCAATCTACGCCGGTTTGTGCGGTGTTGCGTGCGGCGGACCAGGCCCGGGTAAGAAACGGTGTCGGATACCGTTAATCTGAGGAAATCTAAAGCGTCGGAAGTCGATACAGACATTGAGCGCTGAAAGTGCGCACGATGTCGGCCATTCCACCGGATAAAAATGCGGCCTGTCACATATTGGATTAGTCACTGCAGCGGCCCGGCTTACGCCAACTCGAAAGGCCATTCAGGCCGCCCATGTGCGCGCATACGCGGCATTTCATCCATAGATAGAGACGCGACTTATTCCTGGAAATACATCCGGGGGCCGGGGAATCCGGGGGGCGTCTGCTGACAACCTCACGACGGCGATCGACAGCTACCCTGAGTATCCAAAGATTAAAAGGACCAGGACTCGCGGGCTGTTGTGATCGGGGATACCCGATCACAAACTTGGTAGCGGATCGCCCCGGCCAGATAGCGGATCAACAGCACACGGGCTTGACCTGGTCCCAATGATCCCCTGGCTGCCGCTACCGCCGGAACCTTGTGAGGCTTTAGATTGATGATTGATGACTTGAAGAACAAAAATCTCACCGCAGAGAACACTGAGGTCGCAAAGCAAGACTAAAGAAGGTGGACAGGATGACAGGATGGTCAGGATCAAGCACGTCGCCCCCGGCTCGTCATTCTTATCCTCCCCATCCTGTCATCCTGTCAAACTCTTCGCCTCTCTTCTCTGCGTTCTCTGTGTCCTCTGTGTTGAAAATCCCCGCCAGATTCCCCTCTTATGTCCGAACGTAAATCGGGCACCGGGCTGCTTGGATCAGCTATGAATGGTAGATGTAATTACGCCTGGTTTGCCGGCGCTGCCTGGGGGTCTTTTGCGGCCTTGGGTGCGGGGGGTGCGGGCTTGTCCCCCCCAGCGTTACCCCCGGCGTTACCCCCGGCGTTCCCCTCAGACTTGGCACTTTTTTTCTCACTGGCAGACTTCGCAGCCGCCGCCCGATCAGGTGCCAGCACCATCGTCGCACGTCGGCCCATCATCTTCGGCTCCGACTCGATCTTGGCAATATCACTCAGGTCGTCGCAGATCCGACGCATCGCCGCCAGTCCCAGATTCCGGTGAGCCATCTCTCGGCCACGGAACAGCATCGTGAACTGAACCTTGTCACCATCAATCAGGAACTCCCGAGCCTTGCCCATCTTGATACCCAGGTCGTGGATATCGATCTTGGGACGCAGACGCATACCCTTCAGCTCGCTCTGCTTGGCGTGACTGCGGGCCTTCTGCTCTTTCTTTTTCTGGGCGTACTTCCACTTGCCGTAGTCCATGATCTTGCAGACCGGCGGCTCGCCCTTGGGCGCGACCTCGACCAAGTCAAGCCCGGCTTCTTTGGCCAGGCGTTTAGCCTCCTCGACATCGACGACACCCACAGGGTTGTCGTCTTCGTCGATCAGGCGGATCGGTGAAATACGGATCAGGTCGTTGATGCGCAGCCGTTTGCTGGTGTCGCGCGGCTGGGGTCGGAATCGTCCTCTTGCGATGGGAGCGGCCTTTCGGTGGGGTAACAAAATCAAACGTGTGGCAACGGCATTTCGCCGGGCCGTGACGCGCCAGGGGCCGCGTTTGGGAACCACTCCCAATACACCGCATGACTGAATCCGGGCGCACTTTCCACGTCCCGGCCAATCAAAACCTTGGCCAATGCCCCTACAGGTTATCGCTACACGGCCCAATCAGCAAGGCCTGAACCCGTCAAATACTGGATTTATGCACATTTTCACCCCCACCGAACCCCCGCCAAGACCCCTATGATAGCCGCCGCATTACATGCGGCAGGTCCGCCAGCCCGTAGCCTCGCAGCGATCAAAGACCGTCATAAGTAGATTAACAACGCGATAAACAAGCCAGCGCGTCGTATCACGACCGGCAGACGGCTCAAAAATACCTCACCAGCATCAGCAACCAGTACGCAAAAGGTGCCACCACCACAGGCGAATCGACAATATCCAGCACCCCGCCAAATCCCGGAACAGCACTCCCCGAGTCCTTAATCCCCGCATCCCGCTTAAACAGGCTCGCCACCAGATCCCCGAACTGCCCGATCCCACCAAGCACCAGACCGGCTGGGAACACGAACCACAGCGGATAAATCACTTTCACAAACTCTCGCCCGCTGCCCTCCCGCACCCAATACCCATTGATCCCATATTGATTCCCCAACGCCGCCAACCCCGTCGCCAGCACCGCCGCCACGACCATCCCCCCGGCCAATCCCTCCCAGGTCTTTTTGGGACTCAGCCAGGGGATCATCTTGTGCTTGCCGATCATCAGCCCCGTGAAATACGCACCAATATCACAGCTCTTGGTGACCGCGATCACCGCGATTAGTGTCCAGGCCGAGTGCCACGACCGGATCCCCATCAGATACCCCGGCAAGACGCCCAGATAAACAAACGTAAACATCCCCGCCGCCGCCGCATGGATCGCGCCATCGGTTCGGCCTTTGCGGCTATGAATCACCAGTGTCGCCAGGAACAGCCCCGCCATCGCCGTGCCGTAGATCGCCACCGCCGTCTGCGAGCCTATCCCAAGCGGGATCGCATAAAACAAGATCAACCCCAGCAACCCACTGAGCACGATCATCGGCGTATCAATCACCACACCCTTCGCCCGAAAAATCACACACAACTCCCGCGACCCCAGCACCACCAGCCCCGCGAAACACATCAGCATCAACAGCCCCGCCGGCAGATACGTCCGCCCCAGGAACAACCCCTGCAGCGGGTTGCCTGTCAGGTCCACCGTATCCAGCACGCCATCCAGGACGACCACGCCGATCAGCACCGCGATCATGATTGGGCCGAAGATAAGTCGGTACTTGAGCATCCGACCATCCTACACCAACCCGCACCCGTCACGCCAAGCAGCGGGGGGGCTAATCATGTCGCATCCATTCGTATCCTTACTCACAAGCAGCCCGCCGACAACGTCGGCCCGGTACAGGCGTATCCATCCCTTGGGGACTCTGGAATTAGTCCGGAGTGCTTCCGGGGACGGGGTCGTGGCTTGGCCCAAGCATCGGGATCAACTACCTTTATCATTGTGACTACATCGCCAGCCAAAACGTGCCTCAAGTGCTTGGGCCTGACCTGCCTACTCATGGTGATGGCGTTCTACGTTTCCATAGCCCATGCCCAGTCGCTCTCCGTCGCCGCCGATGGCTCCAGGCTCTGGCTGCTTTCCCCCGAGACCGACCGCCCCGGCGTCTTCACTGTGTACCACCATGCACTAAGCGATCCGCCTTCACAGATCACCCAGGTCATGACTCTGCGTGGCGTGGTCCGTCCTCACTGCGTCGCAGCGTCGGGGAATTCCCTCTGGATCATCTACCCCGACGGCAAGGTCCAGGCCATCCTTGCCGAGCATTCAGTGCTCCATGACAGTTGGGTCTACCAGCCCCGCGTCGAGCCTCGACTCCCCACCGGTGCCTCGGTGCGCGCCACCGCCCTGACACACTCAGGCCCCTGGGTTCTGGTACGCATCGAAGACCCCCAGACGCTCACGAAGATCGACACCCTCTCGCAGCCGAAAACCAAAGCCACCCGCGACGCCGCCGCACGCCGACGACGCAACATCGCCATCGGACTCCCACCTGACCACGGCATCAACGACCTCGATCAACCCAAAACCACAGCCACCGACTCGTCCTCTAAACCCACACCGCCGGACAGCGCCGCACAAGTGGATCCGCCGACTTCCGACGCGCCCTCTAAATCCACCGCTCTACCCGTCGACCGCCTGCTGTATCTGGATCACGGAAAATGGCGTGTCCGCCCGCTACCCCAAGATTGGCCCCACGGCGCAGAAGCCTGGCTGGTGACAGAACGTGACCCAAACGATTCCCCCACACTCATCGCCCGCTTAAATACGAGCAACACAGAAAACACCGATACCATTACGGTCTATCGCAGTAGCGTGCAACCGCCGGTTACCTGGTCACATCAAGACTATCCCGTAAACGCCCAGGCCAACGGCATCACCCTGATGGCCGTCGAAGGTCAACTCGTCTTGGCCCAACACCAACACGAACGAGGCCAACTCACCGCCGAACTTTCGGTCCTGCGCAGTGGCAAAATCTTGCCCGTTGGCGCAATGACCCTCGATGACGTTTCTCCAACCAAGTGGTCCATCCTCGGCACAGGCAACGCCGCCGCCCTCATCGCGCAACACGAAAACATAACCCGCACCGACGCCGCGCCCACCGGCTTGCCGCCGCTTATCTGGACACAAGCCAACCTGCGTGGCCAGACCGTGTTGGAACCCACCGACCTTGTTCTCAAAACGCCCACATGGATGGACGACTTCGCCCAATACGCTTTACTCGCCTTCGTCGTCATCCTCATCACGGTCTTGATGCTGGCGTTCTGGCGGCGGGACTCGGCTTGGAATCGCCTGGACCTTCCATCGGACGTCGTCGTCGCGGACCTGCCCCGGCGAGCCGCCGCCGCCGCCATCGACATGGCACCCGGACTTCTGGGCGCCATGGCCTACTTCGGCATGTCATTCGATGACATCATCCAACACTGGCCCGGCAACGGGATCGCGCAGACCGCTGTGCAAATGCTTCCCGGTGCCGTTGTCATCGCCATCTTCGTCACCCACACCACCCTCACCGAACTTATCCTCGCACGTTCACTGGGCAAAATAATCACCGGCCTACGCACCACCACACTCACCGGCACACGCCCACGCGCCTGGCAGCTTCTCGTCCGTGGCCTGCTTAAATCACTGGACCTGCTCCCCGGCGCTTGGCTGCTGCTCATGCTCCCGGTCATCGCCCCACACCGCCAACGCCTCGGCGACCTCGTCGGCCGCACCGTCGTCATCACCGATGCGCCGCCGGAACCAGAAGATAGTCAAGACGATTCAGATCAATCCCCGCCCCCGGAAGATTGATATGAGGCATTCAATGACTTGGGTGACGTATGAATTGAGTGAACGTCGCCGTTCTTGATCGGCTTGAATCTGTGTCATCTGCGCAATCTGCGGATACTCCCCTCCCCCATTTTCCTCCGTGTCTCTGTGCCTTTGTACGCTCCGTGTTTAACCCATCTTCCTACTTTACCGCCGCCTCCAGCGCGATCAGTGCGTAGCAGGTCACAAGATTAGCATCGTCCTCCATCCAGCGGTCTGCATCATTGGTCCACGACCCGTCCTTGCGTTGGCGTGACGTGAGCGCATCGATCAGGTCATTGGCCCAGTCATGCTCGACGCCGTCGCCGGTGCGGATCGTGGTCTGCCCGTATGCATCCAGTGCCCGGGCAAACGTCATGTAGTAGTAATACAAACCCTGGAGTTTCATCGACTTCGGCAGGCCGGGGTTTACTTCCAGCGTGTAGTTGTTTTTAATCCACTTCAACGCAGCCACCACACGCGGGTCGTCACGGTCGAGTTGAGCATAAAGGTAGCTCTTAAACCCGGCGTAGGTCATTGATCCGTATGTCCGCAACCCCGACACCGGGCGACCTGCCTTGGCTTCGTCAATCAAGTCCGGGTTGGCCTTGGACTCGGGCACACCGACCAGGTCTTTGTTGATGCTGGTCGAATAAATAAACCCGCCATCCTGCTCGATCACGTCTGCAAACCGGTTATTACTTTTTATGCCCTGGCACCGGCTGATGAACGCGACCGCCCGCAAAAACGCTGGGTCTTTGCAATCAAGCCCCGAGTCATAAAGACCCTGTAGCATGATCTGTGTGTTGGACAGGTCGGGTCGGCCGTGCTGGCCGTAGCCTGCGCCGCCGAAGAACGGATGCGATTCATCGACCCGTTTTCCCTGCGCATCCGCCTGCCCGTCCCATTGAAGTCCACGCAGAAAATCCTGCGCGTTCTTAATCGTCTCTCGCATTCCCGGCCGATCGCGCACCAGATTCAATGCACTTAAGCAGATCGCCGTGTTGTAATTTGCGAGTATGCCCGAATGGATCCCCCCGTCTTCGCGCACGTTTGCCAGGATATACGCAATCCCTTTTTCGACCTGTGGATCGTCCCGGGAAACAAGCCCCGAGTCGATCATCACCGTCACCGCCATCGCCGTCACCGCCGGCCCATGCTTGGGCGACCAACTCCCGTCCTGATTTTGCGTGGATCGCAGGTAGGCAACGCCGCGTGCGATCGAAGCCTGCGCCTGAGCGTTATGGTCAGCGTCGATCCCGTAGGCCCGACCCGTCAGGCTCATCATCAGGATAAAGATACTCAGACTTGCGAGGATTGTGTTACGCATCGTGGTTTCCCGCTGTAGTTAAGGTGTCGGTATGATTATAGCCAACGAGGGCAGCTAAGTAATAATAGGAGTGTGACCATGAGCGGCACGATTAACGACCACACAACGCCAAGCCCCCTCAAGGCGCTGATTATATTCATTGCCGCCATGACGGCCTGGTTCATCACCACGGAACCCCTACAGGCAGGCGACCTAACTTACGAGTTCCAGACAATATCAGAAGACTGGGTCGATCCCGCCCGCGACGATCGCCCCGTGCCGATCAAAGCCTACCTCCCCATCGACACCCCGGGGCCATGCCCGGTGATTATCTTCTCGCACGGGCTGGGCGGCTCGCGCGAGGGTTATTCTTACCTCGGCGAATACTGGGCGTCCCACGGCTACATCAGCGTTCACATCCAGCACCTCGGCAGCGACAGCGCGGTCTGGCGTGATAAGCCGTTGTTCAAGCGTAAGCGTGCGATGCGTAAAGCCATCACAAAGATCGAGAACAGCCTGAACCGTCCGGCCGACGTCTCCTTCACCCTCGACAGGCTCGAAAAACTTAACGCCGACCCCGCCTCTCCTTGGTATCAGCAACTCGACCTCGACCGGATCGGCATGGCGGGCCACTCCTACGGTGCGTTTACCTCGATGGCCATCGCGGGCCAGGTCTTTGTCGGGCGCGACGGACGGCCACGGGATTTAGCCGACGCACGCATTAAAGCCGCGGTTGTCATGAGCGCCCAGGCGCCGCGCGACCGGGACACCTTCGACGAAAGTTATGCCCAGATCACGATCCCCATCTTCCACATGACCGGCACGAAAGACACGTCCCCGGTCGGCCTGTCTAAATCGCCAGCCGACCGACGTATCCCCTACGACCACACCCCCGGACCGGCCGACGGCGGACATGACGCTTATCTGCTGACGTTCACCGATGGCGACCACATGATCTTCTCCGGGCGAAAACGCGGCTTCCTGAACCGGGCTGGCAAGCAAGATAAGATTTTCCAACGACACATCCGTGAATCAAGCCTCGCGTTCTGGAACGTGTATCTGAACGGTGATGAAGCCGCCCGCGACTGGCTGCGCGGTGGGGGGTTTGCAGATGAGTTGGGCGACACCGGCGTGTTAGAAATCAAACCCTGACAGGCAAGCTCACCAACCGCTAATCGTTAACCATTAAAGCGTTCTCATACGGATTCTAATAAATCCTCGTGCGTGCAACCACGGCGTACTTCCCGCGTTCGGGGGACTTGGCCCGTTGGGCCAATGCGCGGATCTACGATCCGCCGCTAAACGGCAAGCCCGCGTGCTACGGGTGTCGTGGGTTTGTTCTAAGAACGCGGGCCTCGCAGATGCACGAGGGTTAATCAGAAGGCGTATCACTCCAGCCGTAGCGGTTTATTCGCTAGCCGTGGGCGTGATTCCACGGTTGATCCCCCAGCTTCCGCTGGGGGCTATAGGTGTGGCGCTACGGTTGGATTGAGAATGTTCTAACCACCAATCACCAAACCTAAACCCCCCACGGGTCCATCGGCCCGACCTCATCGGATCCCCGCGACAGGTTGCGTAACTTCCTAAACGCCGTCACCGTCAGCCACAACCAGCCCCCGAATATCACCAACTGCAACAACGCCACGATGAGCACGCCGGTATTTCCCAGGCTCGCAACGCCCAGCAATAACCCCAGCCCCGCGATCAGCGCAAAGAACAGCACCAACCACTTCGCCACGGCGGTCTGCCCCGTGCCGCCCCGGCGTATGCCGAAACCTAGAAATACGAGTGCAACGCTGGGGATCAGCAGCACCAGCAGGTACAGGATCGCCAGTCCTACGGACGCCGTCACGACATGTTGTTTTGTAACCTGCCCACGTAACTCCGCTGGCAGCGTTGTCAGGATCTGATCAATGATCAACTGCGGCTGGATCATCATCGCCACCGCGTTCAACAGGCAGCAGCAGGTCATCAGCAACCCCGCACCGGCACACAGCCAGGCATACAAAGCCGCCTTCCGCGCAGCTTCCGTCGGCCCCCCCGGTCCCCCCGGTCTCCCTGGCGGGGAGGAGTAAGGCGATTGCCATTCGCCGGGCGGTTCTAATCTTGGGTCCAGTGTAGACATGCGTTAAAGGATAGCTAAGATCGCCGACCGGCGGGGAAATGGGGGAAGGCGGGGGGGAGCCGGGGGGAGCCGGGGGAAGCCCGTCGTTGCTGGCGAATACTCATGCACTGGGCCGATGATGTAGAGACCGTCAGCCAGCAACCCAACGTCACGAATCAGCCCGCATGAAGAAAACGATTTCCATCATCCTCCGCCTGGTCCTCGCCGCACTGGGCATCGGGTACATCGTCTTCACGCTTTCCTGGCACGACCAGGTCATCCTCCCTGTGGGCTTCACCCTCCCCGACGGCACCGTCACCCAATCCGAATCAACGTTCCCGGTCATCTCACAACAAGACGACGACCAACTCACGCTGCAAGCCGCCGATGATTCACAACAGTTCACGATCACGATCCCTAAAGACTCGGTTGCGGTTGACCAGCCGCGATTAAAGCCAGGGATTGTCACGACTCTACGCGGTGCGAATGTAAAATTACTTTTGCTTGGCATGGCGTTGATCCTGCCAGTGTTCCCGATCCAGGCGGCGCGGTGGTGGCTACTGATGCGGTGTCGGGGGATGCACGTGCCGTTCTCCCGTGCGATGCGTCTGACTATGGTGGGGCTTTTTTACAACTTCTGCATGCCCGGTATGACAGGCGGTGATGTCGTGAAGGCCTACTACGCAGCGAAGGGAAGTGGTATGCGTGGTGTGGCCGTGATGAGCGTGATCTTCGACCGGGCAACAGGACTGATGGGGCTAATCATGCTCGCGGGGATCGCCGGGTTGCTCATGCTTTGGCGGGGTGAACTTGATGCCGACACATTTGCCTTGGTTCGAGACGTGACTGTTTGGATATGGGCCGGCTTCGTCTGTGCTGCAGCGGGTGTGTTGTTATATTTATCCAACCACGTCCGCCGAGTAATTAGACTCGACAAATTACTTAGTAGGCTCGGACCCGATCACTTCCTCGTTAAAATCGATGACGCAGCTTCGGCGTACCGGAGGCACCCCGGCACAATTATCGCCGCTTCATTGATAAGCATGCCTGTGCATTTATGTCAGGCCATGGCAACGACTTTGGCCGGATGGGCTCTTGGGATGGGTTTAGCCGCTGGGCTAATGCTGACCGTTCTGCCGGTTGTATTCCTGGCTGGCAGCGTGCCGCTGTCACCCCCTCAGGGTGTGGGTGTGATGGACTACCTGGTAGTAAAGATGCTCTTGCCTTCCTCTTTAGCCGACGCCAACCAACTGGTCAGCATGTTGATTGTGATGCGGCTGTTCTTAATCGGCTACGCGTTGATCGGCGCGCTGACCATGCTCCGCGGCGACATCCACCTCTTCCCACAGACGGATGATGATTCAGCGTCAGAGCAGAAACCCGATTCCGCGTAGCGTCGTTTTACTGCTACTGATTGATTCGCCACCACAAGACGCGCAGCATTACCCAGGTCCGTTCGCCGAATACGCTGGTCAGGATGATTGTAAATATGCACCAGGCACATACGATTGCGGTGCGGTGTCGGCCGGGGGTGCGCCAGGCGAGCCAGGTCAGGGTCGGGCCGCCAATGAGCAACGCTACCAGCGGGTAGAACGTCGGTTTGTGCATCCAGGCCCACAGTAGCCGCATCAGGTGCGGTCCTGATGGCGGATCGGTGGGGGTGGCCCACAACGTCAACAGCAAGGCCGACTGTAAGACGATGACCCCCCCTGTAAGCCGACGGCTGATCGCGCGTCGCCGAGCGGGGGTGAGCAGCCGTGTGCGTGATCGGGTTCGTTTGTTTGCTGCCAGCGTCTGGCTCCGACATAATCCTGCTTGCGGTGGGGCACCTGTGGCCCATGACCAGTGTACCCTCGGCGTTGCAGGCCGGGCGATCGCGCTCTAGTATCACAACCTGTCAGAGGTTGTTGACCCGTGTTGCGGTTTAATGGGCGGTGATGGCAAACGACACACAAACATGGCTGCACATCGTCCGTTCGCTGTCGGCCCAGAACGCGGCGGTGCGTGTGAGCCTGTCCACCAGGCCCGTGGAGGAGGGAGGGCGTTATGCGCGTGTGCGTGTGTTGGCGGTCGGTTCGGACGGGATATCGGTAATCGAAGAGCCGAGCATACGCGATCTTGGTGACCGGTTGCGTCCGGGCAAAGACATTGACATCCTCGTGGTCCAAAAACAAACCCGCCTGGTCGGGCGCTGCCGGGTCAACGGTTATGTCAAACACGCGCTGAATGAAGCCACACGCCTGGACGCGCTGCAGGTCTCGCCGCCGGTCAAGGTTTTCTCCGGCCAGCTTCGAGATTTTTACCGGGCGCCGATCGGCGCGGGGGTCGAAGTGAAACCGATCCTGTTGAAGCTCGACCCCGCAGACGCACCCGCACTCCAACGAGCCAGCCTGGCCGGACTCGACCCCGACAAAACTTTCAAGGCCCGCCTGGTGAACATCAGCGGTGGGGGGATGGGGTTGGCGATCGTAATCGATAGAGCAGGCGCTTCGGTCTTTGAGATAGGCACCGTTGTCACCGTGTACGCCGAACTCCCGACCCTGGATACGCCACTGGAGCTAAAGGCGCACATCGTCCACACCGAAAAACTCGAGATCGGCGACATCTACCTCGGCGTGTCATTCACCATTGACGACCCTACCTTGAAGCATCAGGTGGAAGACCAACTCCAACGCCTATCGGTCTGGATTCAACGACGGATGTTGAAGAAAGAAAGCCGGGATTAACTGGGGGTAACCGGGGGTAACCGGGGGTAATGTGTCAGTGGGTGCCACGATGTTGACGACGAGACAGCCAACTTATTGATAGCGCACAACCGATCAAGGCCGTCGTTGGTTCCGGCACGCTCGATCCTTCGACGGGAGGTGTCCCCGCGTTCCAATTACTCAGTACATGGTTCAGGTCGCTGATCCCGACGAAACCGTTCTCATCTGGATCTAACGGTGTGCCCGGAAAAACAACTTGGTTCCACTGGCTGAGGATGATGTTCAGGTCATTGATTCCCACGAAGCCGTCCATATCCAGGTCGCCGGTCAGTCCGTCACCAGCCGGAGGCTCTTCGCCGATCGTCAGTGCGTACAGCGACTGGTCATCGATGGTCCACTGCTGGCCGACCACTGGCAGGACCGGCCCGGATGCGTTGTCGGCGACCAGCACCAAACTCTGGCGGCCATCCGCGAGTGTCGGGCCAAGGGCGATCCCCTCGAAGTTGGAATTGGTCAATGCGCTGAATGTCTGCTCCCATAAAAGTGCCTTGGCCAACGGTGTAAAATCGATGCCCGATGTCAGCCCCGCTAAACCGGTGAGGCTGGTGATGTCGGTCGCACCAGCGCCTAAGATTTCATAGATGCGTATGCGGTACCCGGAAAGCCCGACCGCTCGCTCCATCGCCAGCACCTGTCCGCTTGGGAGTGTCAGCATTTCGACCAGGCCGCTGGTTTCGCTGGTGGTAAACGGGCTGTCGCCGTTGATCGCGTCGGTGGGGTAGGCGAATTGACCGATGGCGGTGGCGGTTGAGTTGGCGGCATCAGCGGAGGACGACTGGATGCGGACCCATGCGCCCTGTGTGAAACTTGCGGTCGGCCCGTCGGGGACCAGTGCGTCTTCGTTTGCGAACAGGATCGTGGAGGTGTTGTTGTGATAGATCGCCAGGGATTCCCACGCGCGGTTCGGGCGGTCCTGGCCGTAGATGCCGTACCCCGGGTTGCTGATATTCACAGGTGTCCCGGTGGAGGCCCCGGTCGCGGCGTCGAAGGCTTCCAGTTGTGGGCCTTCTTCATTGGTGGTCAGGACATAGGAGCCTTGCATCACGATCGCTTCACGGTCGGTATTGAAGGAACTGCTTAAAGTTATCGGGGTCGGGTCGATGGTCGTCGAGGTTATTGCGCCCGTGTTGATGTCGAGGCTGATCGAAAGCGTGTGCAGGAGTTTGTCTTTGTCGCCGACCGCGAGGTACGACGACCCGCCGGCGTAGGTGATCCCGCTGAGTTCCCGTGCGCCCGATGCGCTCTCGGTAAAATCGAACCGCCCGACATCCGTGATCGTCAGCACCGCCTGCGCACTGTTCGCCGCCGTTAACCCGACACACAACATGCTCAGCCGTAAGGCCGTGATCCAATGGGGAATTCTCATCTTGGTTATCTCCAGCCTCTCTACGAATTGATACACCTATACCCAACCCATTAAGCCTACCAGAGCCTTCGCGGGGTGTCGATGAAAAAGGGATTTAGATGGCTGTTTTATCCGCTAAGTAGCGGACTGTAGTGGGGGGGGCAGGTCGATTAAAGCTAAAGCGATCCGTTCCAGTTCGCCGGGCACAGCAGCACGGGCATGTCGGCCTGACGCACGATGTTGGCTGGCACATCTCCCGCGATCAGGCGCTTAAGGACGCCCTTGCCGGTCAGCCCCAGCACGATGAATGTGCATTTTTTGGCGTGTGCTGTATTGAGGATGGCCTTGGCGACATCATCGGAGAAAAGCATGACGCTCTCGACATCGACCCCCGCCGCCTCGAGCGTCTTGGTCAACAGCTTGAGCGTCTCCTCGCCGCGCTGGGTCGCGTCGGTCTCGTGTTCGTCCTCATCCTGTTGTTGAGCCACATGGGCGACCACCGCCGTGGCGTCCAGTCGCCTGGCCATGTCCGCGATCGGCTCGGCCAGCTTCTCGCTCGCCCAGGGGCTGCTCACCGCTATCAGCATCCGGCTCGTACTCAAAATCATTCGCTCCGAAGGACTCTCTGTGTCAGGTCGGCCCACAACGGCCAGCCGCGTATCTTAGCCGATCACGCCCGGTCAGGCACCGCCGTCAAAACCTACGCCACGGGGTCAGAAGGGCATTTACTCAGTATCGGCTTATCGGTTGCATTGGCCCCAAATCACATCCTGCCGGGCTGGAGGCTGCTTTCGGCAAGGGATTATGATGGGGTTGCAAAGGGCTGACTTGAGGAGGACTACGAAGCCGCCGCAGTGCCGGAAGAAGCCCCAGCCGTTTCGGCCTGCTCATCTTTCTTGTCACTGGGGTACGCGATCCGTCCGTGGTAGACGGCACGGAGGGTTTTGACGATTGATTCTTCGATTTTGTGTAGCTCGCTGAGGGTGAGGTTGCACTCGTCGAACTGGCCGTCCATCAGGCGTTTGCGGGCGAGGGCGTTGACGACCTGCTCCAGGCGAACCGGGGTGGGTTCGGGCAGGGATCTTGCAGCGCTCTCGACGCAGTCGCAGAGGAGCATGATCGCGGCCTCCTTGGTCTGTGGCTTAGGCCCGGGGTAGCGGAACTCGAACTCGCTTGGCTCGGGCTTATCCTGAGCCTCGGTTTGTTTTTTGGCGGCGTGATAGAAATACTCGACCAGCGTCGTGCCGTGATGGCTCTCGATGAAGTGGCGCAGTGTTGGGGGCAGGGCGTACTCGCGCGCCATCTCGATGCCGTCCTTGACGTGGCCGACGATAATCAGCAGGCTCATCGCGGGGGTGAGTTTGTCGTGGCGGTTAGGTCCGCCGCCCTGGTTCTCGATGAAGTACATGGGCTTGTTGATCTTGCCGATGTCGTGATACATCGCGCCGACCCGGCAGAACAAGCCGTCGGCTCCGATTGTTTCCGCAGCGGCCTCGGACATATCCGCAATTCTTAGTGAGTGCTGGTATGTCCCGGGGGCTTCCTGTGCGAGGCGTTGTAATAGCGGGTGGCTGGCGTCGTTGAGTTCTTTGAGCGTCATGGCGGTGGTGACCCGGAATACTTTTTCGATCGCCGGCAGCCCCCACTGAACAATACCGACCGCCAGCAGACCCGTGACCACCATTGCGGCTGAGTCCATCGTGATACGCCACAGCTCGTTGGGCGCGTTTAACGGATGCGTTGTCACCGATGCAAGAAAAACGGTCGCCGCCATCGCCACGCCTGACCACAGCCCGACCGTCACCAGCTTGCTTCGGCTGCGCACCTCACGCAGTAGCGCTACCGACACTCCCACGCCTGACATCATCACCAGCATGTGTTCCGTACTCAGGTCCAGGCTCAACAGCACCAGCAGCCCCAGGAACCCGCCCATCGCCAGCGCGAATCGCTGGTCGTAGACGATTACCAATACCGTCGCCGCCATCAGGACCGGCAACGTCGTCATGGCTGGCAGTAACTGGGGGTATGCCCGCCCCAGCGCTACGGCCATGAACTGACACAGCAACACCAGCGAGGTGATCGCCAACCCACGCATCGGGTTGCGAACGATCTTGTCGTTGTAATAAAAGATATATGTCCACACACCGACGCCGACCAGGAGGATCAACCCCAGCCGACCCAGCAGCACCAGCAAGCTCTGCCCCTGTGTGAGGCTGTCCGTATAGGCGCGCCGCTCGCTTTGGATCAGGCCGATGTCGTCGCGTGTCAGCTCTGCGCCTGTCGGGAACAGCACCGAGTCTGCCGGATAGGTCAGTTCTTGCTTTTCAACCCTCGCCGCCGCCTCGTCGCGTTGAATCCCCGTCAGCTTCGGGTCGTAGTGGTAGGTTGCCTGCAGTTGATGCATCACCAGCTCAACCACGGAATTCCGCAGGTGCTCTTTGCCGTAGAAGAACCGCGTCGCGGTCTTGATTTGGCCCCGCAAACCCTTGGTGTCAGCTAACAACAGGATGCGCCGCTCATACAACGTCTGCTCAATACGCTTGCCCGGCGCAGGGTCCGGGTGGACGATCGTGATCGGCACCGTCCCTACTGGCCCGTCGTTTGGATGAGACTCCGCGGGGTCCAGCACCGCCAACTCAAACAGCTCCTGGATGAACCGATGCGTATCTTCCTTCCACTGCTCGGTTGGAACCGAGTTTTCGACATAACCCCTAAGCTCGTGCAGCACCAGTTCGGTCAGTTTGACCTGCTCGCGGTACTCCGTCGGCACCTCGTCAAGCGTTTCGTACCGCGTCAGCGTCAGCAGGTCGTGAAGCCGGGCGGTCAGGCTCTCACGGTACGCCTTGTCGGCAAAATAATACGCTGGTAGGTTTCGCCTCGCCGCGTCCCGCAACTGCTGTGTGCGTTGAATATCCTCACGCACAAATTCGATCCGGACGATGATCGGCTTGGTGAGAACCTCGGTGGGGTAATGGTGCATCGACCCGCCGAGCCACAGGGATACCGGCCCCGCGACCGCCAGCAGCATCGCGATATACAACGCCGCCCAGCCCACCTCGCGCCGGCGCAGCATCTGCACCCACTTAGGCCCGGGCCTGGGCACGCTCTTGCGCACGTCGCGCCTTCGTGCGGTCGTCGATGATTTACTCTTGCCGTTAGCCATGCGTACTCGTTGCGTTTCCACGGGCTGAATAGGACGCCATATACGCCCATCACTCATTTATCGACCACTATCACAAGCCACTTCGTGACCGGCCCCCAGCTTGGCTCAATAGCAGCGGGTTCGGGTTATTGGCCCAGCCGCCTGACTATCCAGCGAGGGATTTTATCAGACATGCCAGTGTGAAGGTTATCCCCAGCCTCAAATCCTGCCTGACGTCTCTGAATCCGCGTTGCCATACGCTTTGACGATCCGCTGGACCAGATTGTGTCGGACGATATCCACGCTGTCCAGTGCCACCATCCCGACGCCACGTACCTGCCTGAGCCGGCGAACCGCGTCGATGAGTCCCGAGTCCCGTGGGTCTTCCAGGTCGATCTGCGTTGTGTCCCCGGTCACGATCATCTTCCCGCCGATGCCCAGCCGTGTCAGGAACATCAGCATCTGCCCCTTGGTCGTGTTCTGAGCCTCATCCAGAATAATCAGTGCATCGTTCAGCGTTCGGCCTCGCATGAAAGCCAACGGCACAATCTCAATTAAATCGCAAGCCATGAACCGTTGAATATGATCGAACTCCATCATGTCGTGCAACGCATCCAGCAACGGCCTCAGATACGGGTTTACCTTGTCTTGTAGATCGCCCGGCAAAAAACCCAGCTTCTCCCCAGCCTCAACCGCAGGTCGTACCAGCACCAGCTTCCGCACCTGCCCGCGTTTGAGCATTGACACCGCCGCCGCCACTGCCAGGTAGGTCTTGCCCGTCCCCGCAGGTCCGGAGCAGAAGGTCAGGTCGTTCTTAAAAATCTCTTCAAGATAAACACGCTGCCCCTCGGTCATCGCCTTGATCCGCTTGTCAGGCAGATAAACATCCAGCCCGCGTGCCATCTCGATCGCCGAACGCATCGCGATTTCCCCGGGGGCAACGCCTACCTCAACATTGGGCATGCTCGTGACCGTTGCGATCGCATCCACCAACTGCTTGCGATTCATCGGCTCGCCCCGCATCGCGGCGTCCGCCAACCGCTCGACAACCGCCGCCGCCTGACCGACCGCCGCGTCGTCCCCGCTGATCGTCAGCACGCCGTTGCGGGCTGTGACATGCACGCCCAGCGTTTCACGGATAATCTTAAGATTCCGCTCCCCCGCACCGGTCACCCCGGCCCGCTGCTCATCGACTGGTAATTCGAGTGTGATATCCAAAACGTAAACGTCTCCATTCAGACCTGACACCCCTATGATACCTCGCTAAACCGCAAGCGTGGTATTGACGCGTTCTATTGTCCCACGCCCACAGTTACGCTTGCGGTTTAGCGCCTCGTCTTATGCTCAGGCCAATTATCATACTGGGTAACAAACTCCCATTGCTGCACCGCCAACCTCTGTTTCACCGGATTGCCCTTAACATACCGGATCGTGCGCCACACATCCTCCGGCATGTTAAGAAATACCTTGTACCCACCCCGCGCCCAAACCGGGTGGCCGGGATCACGCAGCCCCGACTCGATCAGCTTCAGCCGGGTCATATCCTGTAGTTTATCAATCATCATCTCCGCGCGGTCTTTGTGTTTGCGGATAACCACATGGATATGATCCGGCATGACCGCCAGCGCGTAACAGGTATAACCGCACCGTTGAAGAGTTTTATCAAAGGCCTCCGCGATCGCAGTGAATTCGTTGGGAGAAAAACTCAGCAGATCATGCCTGAGATGCTCCCCAGCCTGATCGTAAAACGCACGGATATCCTCACCCGGAGGTTGAATACGCTTGCGACCGAAGTGAAGGTCGCCGAGGTCTTTCAGGGGATCACAGCGCACCGTATCGGAAGTCGATCCACGCGGATCATTGGGCAACCACCAGCCGTACAGTGTCCACATCAGATGGTGGGCGATGACCATGGTGGAACTCTAACTATTAAGCGCTAAACCGCAAGCAAGGACTGGCGCGTCAGGCATACGGCTCGTGCCATACCACGCTTGCGGTTTAGCTCCCCGCTCTTGGTATATCCACCCACCTTTACAACGCGCCCCAGATCCGCTTGAGTTCTTGCGGGGTCGTTGCAAGGAATACTCGGCCGTCGGGCATGCGGCGTTCGATCAGTCTGCCTGTGGGGCTGTAGGTTGCGACTTGTTCTGCCTGGTCGGGGGTTGGTCGCTCGAAGACGCGGTACGATCCGCCGGGCAGTGGTTCGATGCGGTAGGTGCGTAGCGATAGTTTGCGTGCGTCCCGGTCGAAGCCGTAAAAAGCCAGCGTCCCCGGCTCATCTCGCGGCAGCAAGGCTGGGAGGACGTACTGATTCACCTGTGACATGTAAGCATACGGCGGAACTTTCCAGGGCAGCTTCTTGATATTCGTCGGCGTCTCATTTGATACCTCCATCGCACTGCCATCACGCAGGCCGTCCTGCCGCCAGTTCTGCGTTTGCGGTTGCGGTGGGGCGTCGGGGTTGTGTGGTCCTGACTGCGGCCTGCGCAGGGTCGTTGTCACGGTCCAGAACTCAACGGATCGATCGTGAGTCTCAAAAAACATGCCCTCGGTGTCGTAGGTATTTTCGCCATCGACCATGTGCGACCGGATCGCCACGCTTGTCCCCGGGGGAACATGCTCTGACTCGTCGGACTGCTGGATACGGATGTAGCCGATGTCCTTGCCTTCAAGCGTGATCCGAAGCCACTGCTCGGGGGTCAAGGCGGATTTGATCTGCTCTTTTTTAATCGAATCCAGCCACAGGCGTCCCGCTTCGATCCGCTTTGTCCGGATACGATCCAACTCCGCGGGGTCGGCTAAACTCACGCTGTCGATTACCGCCTGGAACGTCTGCATCGCCGTATCGAACTCACTTGCGTTGCAGTTGAGCTGGTAGATCGCCAAGGTGGTCGGGTCGATCAAGGTGTAAACCTGCCCGAAGACCCAGTCACCCTGCTTCTGATCGGGGACCAATAGATAAAGCCCAAGCCCTGCGCGACCCGCGACCGTGACCGGCACGCTGTCCTGCGCCAACGTCACCGCAGAAGGGTGCATGAAACCCAACTCGCGGACCGCTTTATCTTTCACGCCCGGGAGGTTCAACTCGTTTTGGCTTCGGCGTATGTAGACACTGATCGTTGCTGGGCCCTGCGTGAGGAATTTTACCAACGCCCCGTCCGCCGCTTGCTCCATCGGCATGGAACCCTTGGGCATCAGCAGCGACATCCCATACGCCTGCTCGCTCCATCGTCCTGACAGGTCCACGTTTCCAGCGCCGGCCGCCTGCCCGTACACCCGCGGCGGTGACAGGCATAACATCAACAACACACAGGCACATATCACGCGCGACCAGGTCATCTCAAATCCTTTCTTAGCCGAACCGCCCATTACTTTGGTGCGATACGCGCGGAACGATAAACCGTTTGAAGAAGCCGGGTATTAGCACGCAGGGACTCGCCCACATCCGAATCCCGCTCAACCGTGTCAATCAGGTAGATCAACCAGTAGTGAATCCCGTCAGGCGACAGGCAGGCCAGCAGGTGCTCGCGGACCATGCCCTCATCGTTGTCGCTGATCCCGATGAACTGGGCACCATGTAGGCCAGACTCTGTCAATGAAAAAACGAAGGGCTGGGCCGCTGGCCGAAGCGTGGCCCGGAATGATGGGTCCGGATGCGATTTGATAAACCGAGTGATCATCTGGTCCGGTGAAGCTTTCTCACTAATGACCACGGTCACGAGACTCAATCGACGGTTTGGTCGGTTCGGATCGATCAACACCACGGCACCATGGTCGTTATCCGATTCCGCCCAGCCATCGGGCAGATTAAACTGGAATGTGCTTGGTGTTTTTGTCGACTCTGGTACGGCCTGCCTGATCGTTTGTCGAGTGGACGTGCTTAGATAATCAGGGCCACTGCCCGCCTGCAGGGATGCCAATCCCGTCACACACACAAGCACCAGCGCCATCACCACAGCGACGGCGACGGACTGGGCACGAGTTGATTTGAATACCGGTTTCGGTGGCATACACCGATAGTAGGCTGGTCGTATCGGGCGTGCAATAGCAGGGATCTGCCGCGACCCGTTCAGGCGGCTTTACGCGACGGCACCGGCTGGATTGGCATGACCGTGACTTCGGGCGTGACAAAATCAGCTAACGCATTGGCTTTCTGGAACATCCGTGCCCAGGCGTTCATCTCTCCCGATCCCGGGATCAATACCGCACGAGACTGACCCGCAGGCAATTCAACGGCCTGTCGGGCTGTGGCAACCAGCGGGTGGTCACATTCTGCGATAATTTCAGCCACACTCTTAAGGGTTTGTCGGCGTCCAAGAGCCGTCCGGGTCAGACGCCCCAACAGACCCATCTGTTCCACAACACCGTGCCCGCTACGATCATTGGCGTTGGCGAAGTCGCACAACTGGACCCGCGCATCAACCGGAGATGGACTTGGCCAGACCCCTGGTGAAGTCGCCAACAGGACGTCGAACCGTCGTTTCTGTGCCCAGGTTTCCCAAATCGCCGGTGCCTGGGATGAGCCGAACAACCTTAGCCGGCCCGATTCAATGTGGACACGCTTGGCCAGCCCCGCGACACGACGCCACTGGTCAAGATTGACCGCGCCGCCTGCGGACACCGACAGCGACACACGATGCGTCGATGCGGCACAACACAACAACCGCCACGCACGCGCAGCTCGGCTACCACCGTTTGGGTCGGGGAAGCAGTCGCTTAGCATCAGCAGCGACGGTTGATTATGTGAAGTATCCAGCCGCATCTCGTTTCCCTTGTCGGCCCTTCGCCGACCTGCTTTCTCCCCGCCGCCCCGTCCTTGTCGCCGGAGCCTGGCTCCAGCACGTCAACCCCGGATCACTGCCCCCGGATCACTGCCCCCGGATCACTGCCCCCGGAATTATCCCCGGATCCTTGTCCCGGTTTCTCTCACCCGCTCCGCCCCGTTGTCACGCTACCTGCCTTGGTCTGGTCAGCGTGAATCATCATCGGTTTTTCCTTACTGCTTGGGTCTCTTCACTATGGCCAGTCATCAACTTGTGTCGGCGTCAGGCCGCACGCTTGGCGTAATAACGGTACCGGTATCGGTACCCGTAACGGTAGTAGTGGTATCGATTCTTGCCACGTTCCTGGTCGGTGGCGATCACACCCGCGACCGGTACGTTGTAACTCCGCAGCGCACGCAGCGCCTGCTCGATCAACGGCTTGGGTGTCCGGCTGATCCGTGCGATCAGCAACACCTCATCGCTTAGTCCGCCGAGGATGCCTGCGTCCGCCAGCTCAATCACCGGCGGCGTGTCGATGATCACATGGTCGTATTTCGATCGCAGCACCTTCAGCAGGTTTGCCATCCGCTGGTTACTCAGCAGTTGCACCGCATCATTGCTCGCCCGGCTCCCCGCGGTGATGACATGAAGGGCGCTGCCCTCGATCTCCTGGATTATCTCGCCCAGTTCGGCCTCGCCACGCAGGTACCCGATCATCCCTTTGGATTCGTTAAAGTGCAGCAGCTTATTAAACGTTGGTAGGCGCAGGTCCGCCTCGATCACAATGGTCTTGCGGTTGCGAAGTTCGGCCATGATCAGCCCGAGGTTCAGGCTCGTGATCGTCTTGCCTTCCTGAGGCGTGGCGCTGGTGATCGTGTGTACCAGGTTTCGCTTGTGCTCCCAACGAGCCAGCAGCGTGGTCCGGATCGCCCGGTATTCCTCAGCCAACTGTGACGACGGATCGGTCAACGGGACCAGCCGATCATCCAGGTGTTGCGTCCAGTCCGACGTGATCCGAAGTGGTGCGGGGGTCGCATCCAACTGCGGTGGTGATTCATCTTCAGACGTATCAATAATCGGCGACGTCACCGGCGGGGGGGCTGCCATCCCGCTACGGGCCTCGTTGAAGTTGTAAACCGGAGCCTCACCGTCAGGGGCTTCTTGCTCGACAACCGGTTCCGCCTGCTGCGATTCGGTTGGCGCAATGTCCTCCAGCTTGCCGGTGTCTGATTCAGACCCCGCTGGCGGTGGCGACGATGAAGCCTGGCCGTCCTTCTTGGGGCGGTTCTCATCATCGGGCCGATTCATGGCGTCAAATACATATCCCATTCGTTATCACCTCAACCCGCGAGACTAAGTTTACGTTCGCTATTCTGCATCGGGACCTCTGCACCAAAGCTGGGAACCATGTCGTCAAGCACCTGCTGAACCATTACTGGCGTGATACGCCGTTGTTCTTTCACAAATCCAAGCAGCAGGCAGTTGTCGCAGATCACGTTGATCAAACGGGGGATGCCCTTGGATGCGTCATACATCGCCGCGATTGCTTCGCCACTGAAACTCACCGCGACATGCTTGGTATCTTTGCTCGCCGCTTTGAGGCGGTGTGCGATATACCCAGCCGTATCCTGGATACACAAAGGCCTAAGCCTCTTGGCCATCACGATACGTTGACGCAACGCGCTTAATTTCGGCGACGCGATCTGCTCCCGAAGCTCAGGTTGGCCGACCAGCACCAACTGAAGCATCTTGGTGGTATTCGTGTCGAAGTTGCTGATCAGCCGCAACTCTTCCAACGCTTCGGTCGAAAGCGTCTGTGCTTCGTCGATGAACAGAACCACCGGTCGGTTAACATCCGCCTGGTTCTTGAGGTAGGCTTCCAGTTTTTCCAGCAGCCGTGCATGGTCGTCGCTCTGGCTTGTCTCAATCTCGAGTGACCGCAAAACATGATGGATCAACTCGATCCCGGTGCGGTGCCCGTGTACCAACTGGACGATTGTCGCGTCAGCGCCACATCGTTGAAGCATCGTTCGGCCGACCGTGGTCTTGCCCGATCCGATGTCGCCGGTAACAAGCACGATCCCCTTACGCATGCGGATCGTGTATTCGATCGCCGCCAGCGCCTCGCGGTGCTGTTCGCTTGCATAGAAGAATCGCGGGTCAGGCGTGTTCTCAAACGGCATACGTGCGAAGTTGTAATATGTGTCGTACATCTTCTTAGTCCATCTTTTCCGTGTCGGACATTAGGGTGCTCTGTGAAGCCTCGGCGGGGGGCAGCTCAAAGATCCACGAGGCTTTAGCCTTCAACGCAACCAGCGTGTCCGGCTTCTCAAGGTCCAGGTAAAGTATCGCCGCCATCGCGATCAAAGCCGCCACCATTAGCAGGGCATTGGTCGGGTACAAGATCAAGTTGCGGACCCTTCGGGCTTTGCGGTGCTGCCGGCTGATCAACTCGCTGACCGTCCCAAGCAACGGCAGATCGAAGGTCTTAGCCAACTCGTCACCCGAGGCGAAGGATTCATCGGTACGGTGGGCAAAGAAAACACTTAACACCCCAGCCATGAATCCCAGACCGATCGCCGCCATCAGGACCTGGGCCAGATTGGGGGATACCGGCTTGGCTCCGATGTCACCACGCTTGATGAAGTCCAGTTGGATGCCGCGGTTGCCCGTCTCCGCCGCCAGTGTCATATCCACCCGGCGGAGGTTGTCTTCCCAGAACGCCAACTGCCGCTGTGCCTGATCGACTTGGCGGTTCAGTTTTCGGTAGCCGCTGCGGACCGGGAACATATTCCCCGTCTTCGCGGACATTGTTGCAACCTGATCAGTCACCACTTCGATCTGACGCGTCAAGGCTTCACGGTCGCCTATGGCCTGGGTGTGCTGCAACTCCAACTCAGCCAATTTAGGATTGGTCTTGTGTTGCTCCTGGGCTACGATCGTCTTGTCCGTCTTGTCCATGACGGTCTTGAGGTCCGCAACCCGCTGCTTGAGCGCTATCACGTCCGGGTGAGCCGACTTCATCTTCATCACATCCGTATACTGAGTCAGTTGATCGGTCAGTGTGCGGTATTTCTCGCTAAGCCGGGTCAGTTCCGGGTTCGGTGCGGTGATGATCTCCGGGATTGTGGCAGGGGTTTCTGCGATCGCGTCCTGAAGAGTCCTGGCCCGAACGATCGCGGCATCACGCCGGGCGATCGTGTCTTGAAGCTCGGTCTCACGGGCGTTCAGGCGTTCCTGCACACTGTTAGTGCTTTCCGGGAGCAGGTCGCCGTTGTTGATCTCGAACTCCAACAGCTTCGTCTCAAGCCCGTCGATGATCGTACGATTCTTAACCACTTCCTGCCTGAAGAAGTCGGCCGATTCATTCAGTCGCTGGTCCATCGCGAACTGGGTACGCCTGATGTAGTTGGTCACCAGGCCGTTGACAACCAACTGCGCAACCTTGGGATTCGGGTTGATGTACTCGACTCGGACCCGGTCCAGGGCACCACTGGCGACATCCCAATGAACGATCGTGCTACGTACCACATTGGTCTCAAGCACCTGCCTGTCCAACTCGCTATTCAGCAATCCCAGCCTCGAAAGCTCCGGCTCGATCTGAGTGATTAGTTCATCGACAGCCTGACGGCCGGAAATCTCTTGAATCAATGAGTTACGCGGTTCCTGGAAATTCCGGGTCGCGCCCTTAGCCGTCATCTCCGTGAGGACCATGTCGGTGCGACGCTCAAACATGGCCTCCGATTTGTACTTGCGGGGGAGGAACATGCTCATTCCCAGCACGCCGATAGTCACAGCGAATGCTGGGAGGATGAACCGCCAGCGATAGCGCAGCAGCATCTCCCACAGCTCAAGTACGGTATTCTGTTGGGTGTTCTTCTGGCTCATAAGCAGGCAAAGTAAGGCGCCATTCCCGGCGCGGTGGATCAGTTACCGTTTTCTTCATAGCGTCCGTAGCTGGACGAACCATTGGCCTCGTACTGAACTCTAGCAGGCCCGGCGACCGTGTTGGCGATCGGCTGGAAGGGCAGCAACAACTGCTGGAACCCCAGGCCCACCGCCGCCAAAGTGGTTGGCGGGACATAAATAATGTCGCCTTCCTCCATCACCACGTTCAGCAACGTGTCGCCTTCCTTGACCATCTTGTCCAGGTCTACCGTCATCTTGCGGATCATCTCGCCGTCCTCATTAGGACGCAGCACGATGATCTTCGTGGGGTCCGCGATACGGGTCGGCTGTGCCCTGGACAAGGTTCCCAGCACCGTGTTCGCGCCGTTATACGCATACGGGCCTGGCCGAGCGACTTCGCCGAAGACAAATATTTTCTTGCTGGAGTACCGAACCACCCGCACGCTCACGTCGGCGTCTTCGTAAAACTCCTGAGCCAGTATTTCCAGCTCCGCCATCACCTCTTCCGTGGTCTTGCCCGCTACAAACACACGGCCAAGCAGCGGCAGCGTGAGCTTCCCGTCGGGGCTGATCGCCTCGGTGTGCAGGTGAATCTCGCGCACCCGCTTGGAGTAGATCTGCACCGTGTCCGGCGGCGACATGCGGTAATCCGTTGCCGTCACAATAGGCCTGGGCTGCGCGATAAACGAGCTGTAGTCGGTGTAGGTCTTGGTGCATCCGCCCGCAATCAATGCGCAGGCAACCAACAGCATTGTCTTGACCAGCCCTTGATATTTAGCCATGCGTTGTGGCATCTACTATCTCCTCACGGTCAATCAGGACCGGGGCATCAACACGCCGTCGGGTCCCAAACCCTCGGGATCGTCTCGAGAATCAACGTCATATCTTTCACCAGGCTTCGGCTACGCAGGTAGCGCAGGTCGTAAGCCAGTTTCCTTCTCATACCCTCAACATCGTTGCTGTATCCGTTACGCACCTGCGCCAACCCCGTCAGCCCAGGCGTCACCGCCAGCCGACGTTCGATCCCAGGCAGGTCTCCCCGCAGTTCCTCAATAATCTCAGGCCGCTCAGGCCGCGGTCCCACCAGGCTCATCTGGCCCAGAAGAATATTCACCAACTGCGGCAGCTCGTCAGCGTGGCACTTACGTACCCACTTGCAGCCCCGCAACACCCGCGGATCGCAATTGGTCGCACACTGCGCACCGTCACGTTCAGCATCCAGAGACATCGTCCGGAACTTGTATATATTGAATAGCCAGCCGTCCCGGCCTACGCGCCACTGCTTGTAAAGCACCGGCCCGCCATCCATCAGCTTGATCCACACACCGCAGAACACCATCAACGGCGACAACACAACCAGCCCCACGATCGCGGCGACAATGTCTACCGCACGCTTGCAGGCCTCGAACCCCAGCCCCGGCGAGCGCAGCGAACGCTGGCGAAGGATCTCTCCTGCCTGTTCGGTCCCGTTGGGTTGTGCTCTTTTGGCTTGCATCTACTTATTCCCTTGACAGACCTTTCATAGCCTGTCATCACCGATATCGGTGTGTTAATAGCGCCACTTAAGCAACCTGCGCCTGTGGTAAGGGATATAACGCCCAGGCGGACCGGGCAGGGTAGGGCGAAAGTTCCTATCGGACCGCATAGACGGGTCCGCCTGTATGAAACGATCCGTGAGTCTGTGCCGGATCAGTGTTTCCCCCAGCGGTTTGGCTGTCACCCACACGACCCGGTAGACTGCCACCCGCGTAAGGATATTCAAGCACCGCGCCCGATTGCGGGCATGTCCCAATAACCCCACTTATAATAGTTTCAGGAAAGACGCCGGATGACATGGGAAGCCTGGGTGACACTTGGGATGGTAGGGCTGATCGCCATGACACTGGTGCGCGGCCTCGCCGGGCCGGACACCGTTCTGCTCGGGGGCCTGGCTGTGCTGATGACGTTCGGCCTGTTCTCGGACGCCTTCCCCACCCCCGCGCAGGCTGTCGAAGGCTTCGGCAACGAGGCGCTCATCACCATCGCCGTCCTCTTTGTTATCGCCGAAGGACTCAGCCAGACCGGCGCGATGTCTCTGGTCACTCAACCCCTGCTGGGACGCCCCGGCTCCGTCCGCGCCGCGCTCACCCGGCTCACCCTCCCCGTCGCCATACTCAGCGCCTTCCTTAATAACACACCCATCGTTGCTATGTTTATGCCCGTCGTCAGCGACTGGTGCAAAAAAATCGGCCTCGCCCCCTCCAAGCTATTCATTCCGCTCAGCTACGCAGCCATCCTCGGCGGATCGTGCACACTTATCGGGACCGCGACCAACCTATTTGTCGCGGGACAAGTTACTGATGCCCAGGAACTCGGCAAACTGGCCGACGTCCACATCAGCATGTTCACCGTCTCCGCGATCGGCGTCCCCAGCGCGATCCTTGGCCTTATCTACCTCGTGTTCATCGCCCCCCGTCTGCTCCCGGACCGACGCACGCCCGCTCAATCCGACGACGACGCCCGACGCTACACCGTTGAGATGATCGTCGAGCCTAAAAGCCCGATCGCAGGCAAGACCATTGAAGAGGCCGGCCTCCGCGCTTTACCCGGCGCTTATCTCATCGAGATCGATCGCAACGGCGAACGCATCGCTGCCGTCGGCCCGGAACAAGTCCTCCACGAAGGCGACCGCCTGATCTTCGCAGGCATCGTCGATTCCGTCGTCGATCTCCAACGCACACGAGGCCTTGCACCCGCGACCGATCAGGTCTTCAAGCTCACCGACCCCCGCCCCGACCGCCGACTCGTTGAAGCCGTCGTCAGCGACAACTGCCCCATCATCCACAAGTCGATCCGCGAAGGTAAATTCCGCACCGTCTACGGCGCCGCCGTCATCGCCGTACACCGTGGCGGCCAACACCTGGGCAAAATAAAAATCGGCGACATCATTCTCCAGGCAGGCGACACCCTCCTGCTGGAAACGCACCCACGCTTCGTCGAAGCCCAACGCAACAGCCGAGACTTCTTCCTCGTCTCCACGGTCGAAGGGTCCAAGCCCATCCGCCACGACCGAGCATGGGTCGCGCTGCTGTTACTGGCCGTTATGGTCGCCGCCGTCACGTCCAACCTTATGGGTCTGCTCAACGCGGCCATGCTCGCCAGCGGCCTGATGGTTCTCACCGGCTGCTGCTCCACAGGCGAGGCACGCCAAAGCATCAACTGGCGTGTCCTGCTGACCATGGGCGCGGCGCTGGGTGTGGGTAAATCACTGACATCCACCGGCGCTGCAGAAAGTGTCGCCGAGACCATCATCCAGACCTTCCAAAGCACCGGCCCCCGCGGCATCCTCATCGCGATCTATCTAATAGGTATGGCACTGACCTCACTGATCGGTCCCATCGGAGCCGTCGGCCTGGTCTTCCCCATCGCCATGGCCGCCGCCCTGTCCCAAGGCCTCAGCTTTATGCCGTTTGCCATGGCCCTGATGACCACCAGCGCCGCCAGCTTCGCCACACCCACCGCCTACCAGACCAACCTCATGGTCTATTCCGCAGGCGGCTACCGTTTCACCGACTACGTCCGTGTCGGCCTGCCGTTGAACTTCATCGTCATGGCCGTCACCGTCACACTCGCGCCGTGGTTCTGGCCTTTCTAGGCAGGGCTGAAGTGTGAGTGCTGATTTATGGTGTAGAGCAAGAGGATTTCAACACAGAGACACAGAGGCACAGAGCAAGGCAAAGAATGTTGACAGGATGACAGGATGACAGGATGACAGGATGGACGGGATCAAGCAGAGCACACTCGGCATGCCGATCTTATCCTCTCCATCCTGTCATCCTGTCAACTCTTCTCCTGCCTTCTCTGTGGCTCTGTGTCTCTGTGGTGAAATTATTTTCTTGCCCTCCACCTCAGCCCTCATGCTTCACGTTTCCGATTTTTAATTCCACGCGCCTGATCGCCTTGCCCTTGTGTCGTGTGACTAAGTCATCAAACACGCCCGAACGCAGCAGCCGATCCAGTTCATACAGCCGACCGCTGGAACCCACCACCACCCGCAACACCCCCCGAGTCAACCCCGCCAGCCTCGTATGCGCCGCCAACTCCTCGGGCACCAGCTCCCCCCATATCTCTGCCAACTCACCCAACTGCTCAAAAGGCTTCTGCACCTCCCGCTTGAACTGCCCAACCATAAACCCCAATGAGAGGTCCGGGTCTTTGCGGTTCCGCCGCTCACGCAGCCCATCCAGGTGAGATTGATAAGGGTCTTTCGCCATCGGCCGTATCATACCTTACACCCCAGACCCTAGACCCCAGACCCAAATCCCCTACAATCCCGCCCATGAACCTGATCCTCTTTGGCTACCGCGGCTGTGGCAAGACCACGCTCGGCAAAAAACTCGCCGCCCAGCTCTGGAAAGACTTTGTTGATGTTGATCAGCAGGTCTGCAAACGCTTTGACAACCGCAGCATCGCTGACATCTGGGAAACCGACGGCGAACCCGCCTTCCGTGCAGCCGAAGCCCAGGTCGCCGCCGAACTTATCCAGCGTAAAAACCACGTCATTGCTTTGGGCGGCGGCACGCTTATGCACCCCGACGCCCGAAAGGCCATCAAAGACGCACCCGACACCAAACGTATCTATTTAGAGTGCGCCCCCGAGGAACTGGATCGCCGCATCCACGCCGACGCTAACACCACGACAGCTCGCCCCGATCTAACGACCACCGGGGGGGGGGGGCTGGAAGAAATCAAACAAGTCCTCACCGAACGCGACCCCATTTACCGTGAAGTCGCCGACCACGTCTTCGACGTCACCCACACCAACCCCGACGAAGCGGCTCGCTTCATCGTGGCGCGGTTTTTGTAAAAAGATAAACACCGCGAAGGCGCAAAGATCGCGAAGTATGAAGGATGTATCCGCAGATTGCGCAGATGACGCAGATTAAGAATGGCAATCAGCCGGCGAAACGGCTTCTTCCAAATCTGCGTCATCTGCGCAATCTGCGGATACCTCTGTTCTTATCCTTCTTCGCGCTCTTCGCGCCTTCGCGGTGTAACTATCTGCCACCCTCCGCGCATAAAAAAACCGAGCGAGGTTGAATAATGTATGGGGAAAATAACGGTTAATCGAGATTAATCTCTTCGCCTCACTCGGCGGTACAAACATCAGGTTGTGCGATCACTTGGCTGCGGGCCTCCTTTCCTTGTCTATCCATCTATATTATCGACTTCAAGACGGCACGAGTCAAGAATATTTTATGAATGAAGTGCCCAAAGCTGCTTAGGGCGTCGGTAGGGCGTACAACGTGGCACTTCGCCCAACTGTTTCTATAGGCTTCCACCCGCTGTCGACCAGCTTTAGTACGCCTTGGATCGTGACATCGACATCGTGGCCGTAGGTTCGGTGAAGGCGATAAAGCTCAGCCCAGTGAACCCAGACATGTGTGATGCCCTTGGACCGCAGTAACGAGGCCACCTGTTTGGGGTCGCCCCCCGACGCACGGATCACCCGCCCCAACGGTGCCTCATCGAACGCGGTGGCGTAAACAAATGGCCGAGTCAGATACAACAGACCCGAATTATCTGCGACCAGCAGCGTCTTGCTTCCCGCAGGCAGACGATTAATCGGATGGGCCGTCGGATCGCCCGGCGATGTCACGATCGGCGCATTGATCGCCACCGATATCGGTACCGGCAACGGCTCGCCGGTCTGCGGGTCCGTCACCGTCCGAGTCTGCCCGACCATTGTCGTGTAACTGATCAGCCCGACCATCACCACCATCGCAGACCCAACCATCGGCCCGACAGTGGGGGCCTTGCGCTTCGTCACCTCCACCAGCCGACCATACCCCAGCCCCGCGATCACGCACGCCGGCAAAATCGTCGGCAGCAAAAAACGACTCTGCATATGCGTTGCAAACATCCAGAACAACACCTGCACCCCCAGCATCAAACCCAATCCCAACGCAACTCGCCGTGTCTCTCTCTGATTCAATAACAACACACCCCCAACCGCGACCACGATCCACAACGCCGGCACCCCGCCCTCACGATCAAACCGCGCCATGTTCTGCGTCTCGCGCAGCGTCGGCCTTCCACCAATCGCCCCGTAACCCGTATTAAATAACCACTGCCGACCCAGTGCATCGAGCTTGCCCTCTGCCTTAGGCGACAACCCGTGCGCGGTGTTCCAACGCTCAACCAGTGTTTCGTCCCAGTGCCCCGCGCCCAAACGCTCCGCCGCAAACGGGAATACCGGGTTGCCTGTCGCCACATAGTTACGCACCAGGTACGGGCTGAGCATCAACACGCCCGCCATCGCAGCGATCGCCGCGAGTTGCACGTTCCCAAACCACCCACGTCGGCAAAAAGTTTCTACGTCATAGCCCCCGCCGGGGGGCGGGGGTTTCGCGCCCGTCGTGTCTACATTATTAGAAGTCATCGATCGCGGGGAACCAACCCGGCCCTTCCGGGCCGGGCTATGGGGGGCGTGTGTCCATGGATTTACCCCAAGCAATAAGATCAACCCCACCGGGACCGCGACCATCATCCCGGCCGTCAGTTTCGCCAGCGTCGCGGCACCGACCAGCAACCCGACCGCGACCGCACCGCCGCGTGTGGTTCCCGTCTCGCCCAACAAGATCAGCATCGCCGCCGCGCCAAACGCCATCATCCCCATCTCGTTGTACGCCATCGACCCGGTGATCGTCACCCAGGGCAACGCCAGGAATAACCCCGCCGCGCCCACACCCACGGATGTGGAAGTCCTCAGCGCCACCAGTTTCCCAATCGCCGCCGCCGCCAAGAGTGCAAGCGTCACATGAAATAACTGACAGGTATAAATCCCATCCACCACCGACCCGCTGAGCGTTCCGATCAACAGATAACCGCCCTCTATCAGGCTCGGCAAAAAGCTATACACATTGTGTTCAAGCCCCGACATCCCCCCCAACATCATCCACTCGCGCGGCAGTTGCAGGTGGTAGCTCGTCACGTCATACCCAAACGCCTCCACCCGCCAAAGCGCCCCCGGCGGACAGCATGCCGCCACCAACAATAACGCCAGCCCCGGGGAGAGCAGTAACACGCTCCAAGGGACCACGAGCTTACGCCGTCCGCGCAGCGCGTCGTCTTTAGAAGGTAAAAGCTTCAATAGATTCAATAAACACCCGGCCCCAAACACCGCGATCGCCCCGTTCTGTGTCAGCAGCCCCGCCCACGCCACCAGCCAGTTCACTGTTAGCAACGTCGCCATCCCCAACGCCAATTCTTCAACCATGCAGCCGCGCCGATCGCGCATCAACAACACACGCAACGCAAACCCATACCCCGCCGCTCCCAGCCACAACGCAGTCAGCACCGGCAACGACCCCGCAACGACTCCAAATACCGCAAAGAACGCGCCCGGTTCCTGTGCAGCAATCCCGTTCTGTGTAATGACCCACAGAAACAGCACAAACAACGCAACACCGGCTGCGATCACAGCCGGATTACCCGCACGCGCACCTGTTTGAGGTTGTGGTATCGATTTCGTCACGACCAGAGTTTACACGACACAGCCACATCCGGTTTCGTATGCGGGGTTGATCGTCTACGCCATTTTCCTGGTTGTCTTGGGCTGGTCGCAATGGGAGGTTCTGGACCGCACATCCCCCGTTTGTGTCTCTGTCTTAGATACAGGCATCTCGTCATCCTCGCTACAGCTAACCTCGTGGTCGTCCAACTCAAACAGCCGCCTCAACGCCGCCGCATAAAAACCAAGCGGCGCATCACCGTCGTGCTGATTCAACTGGCTAAGCGGCATGTGAAGGATCTTGTTTATCAGCCGCTGGGTGTGTTCATCCAACGCCGCCTCAATCTCACCCGGCCCGGGCTGGTCCGCCAGCTTCTTAAGCGTGCGTTGCCGTTCGTCATCACCGATGTCGTGGAGCTTGGTGCGCAGTTTACGGATCAGTTGCCCAAGGTCCGCGTGCGTGATCTGGCTCATGCAGGCCGTCACCGCCGAGGCGATGTAGCCTTCGCACGCCTGCGCCTGCTCGCCGCGCTGGCCCAGGCTGTTGGACACCACGGATCGCAGGTCGTCGATGTTATAGAGATACAGGTTGGTCATCGAGCCGATCTTCGGGTCCGCATCTCGTGGCATCGCCAGGTCGATCACAAACAACGGCCTGTACCGTCGCCTCTTTAAGATCGACTTAAACATCTGCGGCGTGAGGATCGGCGTAGGTGAACTGGTACTGGTCACCACGATGTCCGCTTCGACCAATAACTCGTCAAGCTGTTCCCACTGCCGGGCACCGCCTAGGTCCGCCGACAGATGGATCGCTTCCGCAAGCTCCGCCGCGTTTTTCAGCGTCCGGTTCACCAGCCAGAGCCGACGCGGCGAAAGATCCATCATGTGGCGGAGCGTCAGCTTCGATACCTCGCCTGCGCCGATACCAAGCACGGTCTTGTCGGCAAAGTCCGCAAACACCTGTCTTGCCAGGTCCGCCGCCACCGACCCGACCGAGACGCGCCCCGCATCGATCCCCGTCTCGGTCCGTGCCTGTTTCGCTGTTGCGATCGCCTGCTGAAATACCCGATGCAGCACCGGCCCAGCCGAGCCGCAGCCCGCCGCCGTTTTATACGCACGCCTGACCTGACCCAGGACCTGGGGTTCACCCAGCACCATCGAATCCAACCCGCAACACACACGAAACAGGTGCGCTACCGCCTGGTCCTGCTCCCGATGGATCGTCGCGGACGCAACCTGTCCCATCGGGACATCGAACCGCTGGGACATAAACGTCAACAGGTCATCGCCATCTGGGCTGCCGTGCATCGGACGTGTGATGTACAACTCGAATCGGTTGCAGGTGGATACGATCACGCATTCGCAACCGGGGAACCGCTCGCGGAACGCATCCAGGTGTGACTCGGTATCGCCACGCGACGCGAAACACTCGCGCAGCTCGACCGGGGCCGTGCGATGATTGATCCCGGTGAACAGTACGCGCATCAGCCGCCCTCCGTGGGCTGGATGACCGCAGCACGACCCGCCGGATCGTTTTGCAATTCGTCCTGCTGTGTTCCCCGGGTATAGGGCAAGCTGGTTACGACCACATACGTCGCCAGCAGCAGCACCAGCCCTGCGATACTCAGCCACGCCGCACGCCGTCCACGGAAACTACTGGCGTAACGCACGTTCATCAACACCGCATACACCCCCCAGGCCAGCACCGCCAGAACGATCTTTGGCCCAAACCACCACGACCACGACAACGGCACGCCGCCCTCACTGGCCACCACCACGCCGCTGATCAGGCCCAGCGTCAGCAGCAAAAACCCCAGCGTCGCCGCGCGGATGATCGTGTTCTCCAACGCTTCCAGGCTCGCCAACCGCCCAAGCCCACCGAGGTTTTGCTTACGCCTGAGCCGTGCATGCACATACAGGTACATCCCCCCAGCGACCGACGCCACCCCGCAGCACGCCGTCCCCAGATACACACCCGTGAGGTGCACACCATGCCAGACCGGGTGCAGGTTCGGCAGGTCGAATGGCTGGTACGTCCACGTCGATGCGCAAAACGCCCAGGTCAATACAAACGTCAGCACCGGCAACGCAAACGCCGCCAGCCCGACAAGCCTCGCTCGACTCTGGATAAACAGCACCGCGCCCGATAGCAGGAACGACATCAGCAGCAGCCCATCACGGTGCGAAGTCACCGGCTGCCAGCCCGCCTCAAACAACCAGAAGCGCACGAACAACCCAAGCGTGACCAGCATGATCGCCGCCACGACGGCGCGTTGGGCCACGCCCGCTGTTTTACACTGCTCAGGCCGACTCAGCCGCCGCAACGATCGGACCGATGCAACCACCGACATCACCGCCAGGAAAGCTAGCAGACAGGTTGTGATCGGGTTAGCCAGGTTCATAGCGGGTCAGACTTTTCGTAGGGGTGGGGGGGCGTTTAATCAACATCATCCATCTCAGCGAGATCACGGTAGTAATCCAGCAACGCTTGCTCGCCCTGTTCTATCAGGATAGTCATCGCCTGGGGGCCGCACAGCTTCTTGAGCTTGGCCCGCCGTTGGTCTCTATCCGGGAATTTATCTTTGAGTATAGGTCGCCACGTTGAAGCCAGCCCGATGAGCCGGGGCCAATCCGGGTTCAGAGCCTTGGAAAGCTCGCCACGGATCGCCGCCGCGGCCGCCGCCGAGACCCCGCCGGTGTGGACCGCCAGGGTGATTAGTCCGTGATGCGCGTGTGCCGGGACCGTGAAGTCTCCAGTCTCCGGGTCGTCAGCTCGATTCACAAGCACGCCAGCCTCCCGGGCTTGCCGCGCCGCCGATTCATTTACCTGTGGATCGTTACTGGCGATGATAACCAGCCACGCCCCAGCCAGGTCGCCTTGCTGATAGGGTCGTTTAATCTGCTTGAGGGGTAACGACGACAGCCCCGGCTCAAAGTCCGGGGCGATCACCGTAATCTCTCCGCCCGCCTCGATGAGCGCCCGTGCCCGCCGCAACGCGACCGACCCGCCGCCCACGATGACGCAACGCCTGCCCTTGATGTCCAGCATGATCGGGAAGCCTGGCATGGGGATCAGTGTATCCCCTTATCGCCAAGCGTTCCGGCCCAGGCCCTCGGAAACCCCGGGCCGGGCACGTTTGGCAGGCTTGCGCCCTTATGCCGATCTTGCCGCGGACTCGTCTACCTTGAACGTCCCGACCAGCCGTAGAAGCTGTTCGGACTTCTCGGAGAGCTGCACCGCTGCGGTTGCCGCCTGGTTGGTGCCCTCGGATGTCTGACGTGTCACCGCCGAGATCTGCTCGACGTTTCGGCTGACTTCCTCGCTGGTGGCCGACTGCTCTTCCGCCGCCGCCGCGATCGACTGGATCATGGTCGCCACTTCCTGAGCACCCGCGACGATCTGCTCGAGGCTCTGCCCGGCCAGGGTCGCCTTATCAACGCCCACCTTGACCTGCTCGGTTCCGGCGTTCATCCGCTCGACCGCTTGGGTGGTCTCGTTCTGGATCGCTGTGATGGACTCCGCGATCTCCTCGGTCGCCTTGGTCGTCCGATCCGCCAGCTTCCTGACTTCGTCCGCTACCACCGCAAATCCGCGTCCATGCTCACCGGCGCGTGCCGCCTCTATCGCCGCATTCAGTGCCAGCAGGTTTGTCTGGTCCGCGATGTCATTAATCACCTCGATGATCTGACCGATCTGATCGCCTCGCTTGCCCAGCTCCGCCACACTCGCGGCGCTGGCCGTGACGGCGTCGCTGATCGCGTTCATCCCTGCGATCGTCTCTTCGACCACCTTGCCGCCTTCCGCCGCGAGCTTGCCTGACTCCTGCGCGTTGTTGGCGGCCTCGGCACTCTTACGCGCCACCTCGATGACACTCGAAGACATCTGCTCGATCGCAGAACTGATCTGTGTGACCTGCCCGCTCTGCTCGTTCATGCCCGAGGCGATCTCTTCACTGGACGACGCGATTTCCGTCGCCGCACTGGCCACCTCACGGGTCGCGCCGGCCACCTCGGCGATCACGTCGTGGATCTTCTTGATGAACTCATTGACGAACCCGCCTAGCTTGCCGATCTCGTCGTTGCTCTTGACGTCGATCCGCTGGGTCAGGTCGCCGTCACCCTGGGCGATGTCTTTGACCCGGTTGATCAGGTTGTTGATTGGCTTGCCGAACATCATCCGCAAGATGAAGATCAATAACCCCGTCGCCGCCAGCACGATCGGAACGGTCCAGATCAACCCGTTGGTGATAAACCCCGCCACCTGGGCATCCACCGGCTCCAGAGGCATCACGACGTGGTACGTCCCGTGCATGAACCCCGGCTCCCAGTTCTCCATCGTGAACCCGATCGGGTCTTTGCCGTCGCCGCTTAGGCTGTCCGCCGGGTCGCCGTGGCACAGCATGCACTCCTGGGTCAGACGGATCGCACGCATGTAATGCAGCTCGTTCGTCTCGGTATTGATCTTGTGTATAACCTCTTCGCCGCCCGCGTTCACCTGCTCGGTCAGCTCGCGCAGCAACTGCTCATCGAATGACCCCGGCGTCGGCGCGTTGTCCTTATTCCGCGCATCAAACGACGTGACATTAAAATCGATGTGCTCCTTCTTAGCCGCCTCCTTCGCCGCGGTCCACCCGGCGACCACCGGGATCGTCCCGAAGATCTTTGCTTCCGTGTAAGGCTTGCCCGCCTCCTGAGTCTGCTTAAGGTCGGCGAGCAGGGCGTTGGTATCAAACGCATCCAGCTTGTTCAGTCCCGCGGAGTGGTTCTTCGCCTCGTCCGCCACAGCCGTAAACGCCGCCGCACGCTCGACCATCGCATCCGTAGCAGAGTCGCGATAACCTCCCACGAAGATGACGTAATTGACCGCCACCACGCCCAATAGAACGAACAGGATGACGGTAATCAGCCGTGTGGCTAAGCCGAGTGATTTAATGGCCTGGATCATGATGTGGTTTCCTCACGGGTCTGCGGTTGTCCTACCTGAATCGATCTAGACCCCGCACGACTCGGATCGCTTTGATCCTTGGCGTGTGTTCCCCACTGCCCCGTTCAATCGGATCATCAAGCTACATACTTCATTGTTCTCTACCTCCTTGTTGAGTTATCCAAAGACATGCTACGCAACAGGTTAACCCTTTACTTCTCGGACAAACGCATCCCTTGGACTCCCCATCGCCCGTCCCCAAGCCGCAGGCTGCGAAGCTGCCGCGGTTTCTTCCCTGCTTCCCTTGCTATCATGCCCCGATGCCCGACCTCTGGGAGCAAACCCGCCAGGACCACCTACGCGCCGCCCAACCGCTGGCCGTGCGCATGCGCCCACGCACCCTCGATGAGTTCGCAGGTCAGTCACACTTTCTGGGCGAAGGCAAACTCCTGCGCCGCATGCTCCAGGCCGACCGCCTCACCAGCGTTATTTTCTACGGCCCACCCGGCACCGGGAAAACCACACTCGCCGAACTCATTGCCGCCTACACCAAGCGACACTTCGATCGCGCTAATGCGGCAGCCATCGGTGTCAAAGACGTCCGCGACATCCTCCAACACGCTCGCAAACGCCTCGAAAACGACGGCCGACGCACCATCTTCTTCCTCGACGAGATCCACCGCTTCAACCGCGCACAACAAGACGTCCTGCTCGGCGACGTCGAGCGGGGCATCATCACACTCATCGGCGCGACCACGGAGAACCCCTTCTTCGCCATCAACTCTCCCCTGGTCAGCCGGTCGCAGGTCTTCCAGTTCCAGCCGTTGGACGAAGGCGCCATCACCGACCTCATCAACCACGCCCTCCAGGACAAAGATCGCGGCTACGGCCAACAAAACATCCAACTGGACGACGACGCCCTCGCCCACTGGGCCACCGCCTGCGACGGCGACGCCCGCCGCGCGCTGACCGCATTAGAAATCGCGGTGTTATCTTCCATCCCTCAGCCCCCGGCTTTGCCGGGGGATCACACCACGGTTGACTCATCCCCCGGCAAAGCCGAGGGCTATGGGACGGAAAGTAATAGTTCCCCCGAACCCCGAATCCACATCACCCTCAGTATCGCCGAACAATCCATCCAGCAAAAAGCCCCGGTCTACGACGGCACGGGTGATGGCCATTACGACGCCGCCTCCGCGCTCATCAAGTCCATGCGCGGCAGCGACCCCGACGCCGCGATTTACTGGCTTGCAAAAATGCTCCACGCTGGTGAAGACCCGATGTTCATCGCCCGCCGTATCGCCATCCTCGCCAGTGAAGACGTCGGCAACGCTGACCCCCAGGCCATCCAGATCGCCGCCGCCGCCTACGACCTGACCCACCGCATCGGCCTGCCCGAGTGCAAGTACGCACTCGCCCAGGCGGTTACCTACCTCGCCACCGCTCCAAAGAGTAACGCCGCCACACTCGCCATCGCGGAAGCGATGTCCGATGTCCACCACAACCGCACACTCCCGATCCCCAAATCCCTACGCGACGCTCATTACAGCGGTGCCAAGCAACTCGGCCACGGCCAGGGATATAAGTACGCCCACGACAGCGACACCGGCTTCGTCGATCAGGACTACCTGGGCATCGACAAAACCTTCTACCACCCAACCGACCGCGGCTATGAAAAAACCATCCAAAAATACATGCAATGGATCGACGCCCAACGGTCAAAGCCACGCATGACATCCGCTTCTAATACCCCGGCCCAGACGGCTTCACCCGCCGTCAAATCCCCCCTCGTTGGCGAGCCAAACCCAATCGTGCCGAAATAACACCAAGGGGATAGACTAGACACACGCATCCGCAACCACACCCAGGCCAGGGATTGGCCTGACACAGACCAGGAAGGTCAGCATCATGGTCCTCAGCTCACAAACCCCCCGCGCCGGCGCATCTCGCCAGTACATGTCTTCCAGGCCACGCAACGGCATCAAGTGGCGCTGGGTCGCAGCCATCGCCCTGGTTCTCGCATCGATGTACCTCTTCGCCTGGCCTGACAGCGACAGCGGCCCCACCATCACGAATTCTGCTGTGCAACCCGCCACCACACAAGCCGGCCAACCTGTCGATCACGACGCATACGCCAACGCCGTCGGCCAAGCCAACCCGGGGCCCACCTCCACCAAAGAGATGTCGCCCCCCAGGGAACTTGGGGCGGGATCACCGCCTGCCCCCGTCGTTCAGACCATCGGCATCGCAGAGACAAAGACCACCGCGTTGGCAAACCCAAACCCGCCACGCACCCACAACGCGCAACCACCCGCCCACACCGGCCCAACCTCCGCGCAAGCCACCTCACAACTCACCCGTGGCATGAGCATGATCCGCGAGGGCCGTCTCGTCCAGGGTCGAAAAGAACTCAGCCAACTCCTGTTCGCCGCTGACGACGCCAACCTCTCCCCGCTGGATGCACAGACCGTCCGCGACACGCTCGCCAGCGTCAACAAGCAACTGGTCTTTTCCGACGAAATAATCCCGGGCGACCCGATCGCCGAATCCTACCTCGTCCAGTCCGGCGACTACCTCTCACGCATCGCACCCCGGTACGGCATCCCTTACCAGTTCATCGAACGCATCAATCGCATCAAGGCCGAACGCCTCCAGGCAGGCAAACCCATCAAGGTCATCAAAGGACCATTCCATGCACGCATCAGCAAAAGCGACTACCGCATGGATATCTACGTCCTCGACCCCGACGGCCAACCCATTTACATACGCAGCTTCCCCGTGGGCCTGGGCAAGACAGACTCCACACCCAACGGTGCCTTCATCGTCACACCCAACTCCAAAGTCACAAACCCCTCCTGGCGCAACCCACGCACGGGCGAATTCTTCGCCAAGAACAACCCCAATATCCCCATCGGGGAGTACTGGCTCGCGCTGAAAGGCACCGACCCCAACACCGAATCCGCCACCGGCTACGGCATCCATGGCACCAACGACCCCTCCTCCATCGGACGCCAGGCCTCTATGGGCTGTATACGCATGCGAGACAAGGACATCGGACTCGTCTACGACATGCTCGAAGGCGGCACCAGCACCGTCCAGATCAACTGGTAACCCACAACGGTCAGCGATCTACATAACTCCACCCCCCCCCCACGCCGCCCCTGAGTCCGCGAAGGGGCGGATGGTCTTCTCCCTCCTCCCCATCTTAAAAATTACAAATCAGCCCTCTCCCTCCCCACCTCAGCACTCAGCACTCAAAGCTCACCCCTCCCGTACACCGTCCTTTCCTCACATCATCAATCACAAATCAAAAATCATAAATGCCCACGCCCCCACCCCTATCCCTTTCACCTCACCGCACATACGCCGACAATCCAGGCAATCTGGGGTATCTGTATGTGATCTAAAGTCCATGCCGCCTGCCCCGCTTGGGAGAAGCAGAGAAAAAAACAATACAAATTCACTCTGTAACGGTTGAATATCCGCCACACTGAGCTATTATGTAACTGCAGACGCGGAGGGGTGACCGGAGGAGGAGAAACCACCGCCACCAGAGTAACCGCAATCAAGTCCTTTTAGGTCTTGTTGTCTACTCGCATCCGCACACTGCAGCGCCGCTTCTGGAGGGGAATCCGTATGGGGCGCGCGTTTACGCACGGCAATCCCTGCCCGTGTGATTTTAGGATTCTGAGATACCCTCACATCCTGCCGACTCCGGCAGGACTGATCGTATCCCGACTAAGCTTTCTCCCCTCCGTGGTGACCGGGCGCGAGATATCGCCCCGGCCGCCTTTTTTTATGCGCGCATCGCAGCCGATCATCTACTCCAGCCGTCTCATCTCCCCATGAAGCGCCACGACTTGTCGCGTTTCTTTCTTAATCTGTGTCATCATCGCAATCTGTGGATACTTCCCATCCTTGTATTTCTCTACGCCTCCTGTAGTGAAATGCCCCTGCCCTAAATCAAGTTCAACCATCAATCTGCTTTCGCCCCCCAACCACCCGCGCAACCCCCATCACGTCCGGCCAATACGTCATCTCCATTGCCTCCAGCACCGCTGGATCAATCCGACCATGCTCCGGCTGCGCACCTACCGGATCGACTTGGGGCACCACACCCAGCACCTTCACCCCCGTCAATTTCTCAAGCCATATCCGGTTACTCGCGATGGCCGGATCATCTGTCTCGACCGGGTCCACGATGTATCCATTAATCACCAGCCCGGCGACCTTGCAACCCGCCTGTTTGAGAAGCCGTGCTGTCATTGCTGTGTGGTTCAGTGTCCCAAGGCCCGCCCGCACAACGATCAGCACCGGGAAGCCAATCGCCACAATAAAATCCAGCACCGTATACCTCGGCCGATCCGGGTCCAACGGCACCATCAACCCGCCAACACCCTCCATCAACAACGCATCGGATTCACGCTCCAATACAGCCAGGCTCCGCCCAAGCGCCGCCCAGTCGATCGGCTCGCCAGCTTGTTGTGCTGCGACCGCTGGGGCAAGGGGGGCGGCAAACCGGATCGGATTAATCACGTTCAACGGCTGCTTGCAGTCCGCGAAGTGCGCCAACGCCTCGGCATCCCCATGCACCAGACCCTCGCGCTCATGCCGACACCCGCTGGCGAACGGCTTACTCACCCCCAACCGAACCCCCCCCGGATTCCCCGGCACCCCCGGTTCCCCCGGTTCCCCCGGTTCCCCCGGTTCCCCCGGTTCCCCCAACAACCCGCTCGCCTCAGGCAATCCGGGGGATCCGGGGGATCCGGGTGAGCCGGGGGACTGTCGCCTTATCGCTGCTGCGATCGCACAGGTGATCAGCGTCTTGCCCACCCCCGTGTCTGTCCCGGTGATAAACAGCCCCGGCTTACCGCCTTGAATGAGTGGATGGTCCATCGCCTCATGATAGCCGGGCCGAATATCAGTGGAAGAACCTGTATTTCACGGTTTTGACTCCAATAGGGTCGTATCCTCGAAATCACGCCCCTTATCTGAAAATAATGAGATTCAATCTCAACAAAGTTGTGCGCCCCGGCTTCGCCGTATAGACTTTCATGGAATTGAAACTCAATCTCAATACGAAGCAGGTGGAAATATGCCTAATCAACTGAAATCACCCCTGTCCATACGACTCGGTGCGACCTTGCACGGTATTTCTACAAGTCAGCAACCTCGTCGCCGGGGAACCGGGGGAACCGGGGGGGCCGGTCTGGCCCGGGGGGGGAGCGGAGGGGCCGTCGGCTTTACGCTGATCGAATTGCTTGTCGTGATCTCCATCATCGCGCTGCTGGTCGGCATCCTTCTGCCCGCGCTCGGTGCCGCCCGCCGATCCGCGTTGTCGCTTAAGAGCGTCAGCAATCTTCGGCAGGTCGGGATTGGCCTTGCCTCCTACACCACCGAACGCAAGGGTTTCTACCCGATCCACTCCTCCTCGATCCCCAAGATCGCCAACGTCAAGCCGCGCTGGGCAGACTACATCTTCCCGTATCTTAATAATGTCGATGTCTACCGCAGCCCGAATCTTGATGAACGCGAGATCACGGAATTAACCAAACCCTTTTGGCACGAGGTCAGTGACACCGACGCCGAGGCCGCTGTGCGTTCAGGCGGTGGCGTTGCTAAAGCAGTGATCCCCGCCGACCCCGCTGTCCACGGCGGGTACGGCTACAACTTCCAATACCTGGGCAACGCACGCGATTCGGTCATGTTCAACGGCCGCGAGTCCGATCTCATTGCGCCCTCAGACACCGTCGTCGTCGGCGACACAGCCGGGTCGCGCAAAAGTGGTGAACCCGGCGACGGTGGGGCGGCGGCCTACGCATTGGACCCGCCACTAGGCTCCGCGCGCGGCAGCGGTAAAGGCTCTTACTACGAGGGCGGCGGCGACGAGAACACCGGCACCTACGACCCGGAGTTCAAGTACTCCCTCCGCTCGTTCCCCGCTGAACGAAACAACGGCCAGGCAGGTTTTGTCTTTGCCGACGGACACGGGACCAACCTCAAACGCGCACAGATCGACGACTACAACGACGACGGCTTCGCTGACAACGGCTACTGGAACGGCCTGGGTAACGCGAACACACGCTGACTAACGTGCGATCCATAGACGCATGGACGTCGCCACAGCGGGCGTGTTTTATAACGGCAGTTCTGCCTTGAACCGCCGCAGTTGCGATTGTTGGCGCGTGTTACTCCACAGCGCCTCGATCAGTGTGTAGATGACTTTGAGCGTCGGCAGGTACTTGGTGTTGTCCCCACGGTCCAACAGGCTCGACGTCCTTTGCAATAGTCGCCAGGCAACATCCTCGCTAAGGCGGTTGGCCATAAGCAGCGCGCGGGCACGCTCCAGTCGTTGACGCAGTGCCAGGATGTCTCGTTCGTTGACCATCGGCCCTCGGTTTGATGTGATTGCGGCGGGTCTGCCGGTGATTGCCTGCAAGGTCCGTATAACTAAGTGGATGATACAGCCGTCACCTCCGCAAGGGGAGCCGACCGGTTCACACGCACAGCGGGTTGGGTTGTGATGCCTGTAGAGTTAGTAGCGGTTATCCGGGTTGTAACGGTTATGACGGTATTGCCTGCTGTATCTGCGGTCTTCGGGCATTCTCAATACCAATCGTAGCGGTCTTTCATAGCCGCGGGCCTACGGCCCGTTGGATCCGCCACCGATAACTGCTGCTGCTTATCGCGCCCTGTGCTGATCGTGGCTTCCCCGGCGTGGGCTTGCCGATCATTAGGGATAACAGGCACGCCTGCTGGGTGTGCATCACTGATCAGGTCACCACGGAGATCACAATCATGATCGAGCAAAAAGACGTTGACACACTGCTGGCCGAACTGGAAAACATGCGTATCACACTGATCCGCGACCGTGAGGCGGTCAAACCTAAGCTCGACGAGATGATCGCCAAGGCCAAGCAGATGCGCCAACGCGCCGCCGGCGGGAAGTTCGAGGCCTCGGTCACCAGTGTCCACGGGCTGCTCGAATCGTTGCGGGCAGGTATCCAGGCCCGGACCGCGCTTAACAAAACCGCCGCCTGATCCTTCTTGTAGGTGCTTTGGCACCTGCTTGAATCAAGCTAAACACACCTGACCACGTGCCCACAATAGCTGGCACGTGGTTTTTTACTGCGCTCTGTAAGCGGTAAGGTGGAATAATCCCCATCGTATTGGGGTTGAAACCCAGTGCAGCCGGAGGCTGTAGCAAGCTGTCATACGATCGCCTGCGGCCCACCCCGGCCCCCCCCCGGGTGCCAACCAATTTATAAGGCCACAAAACGATGGGATGGATGATAATTCTGGCGGTTGCAGCCGCAGCGGCACTCGCGTTCGCCAACGGGGCCAACGATAACGCCAAGGGGGTCGCCACGCTGATCGGCAGCCGATTGATGCCCTTAAACAAGGCGATCATCTTCGCCGCCGTGATGACTTTTCTAAGCCCGATCGCCGCGATTGTCTTGGCAGGGGAGTTGGCCAGCCGGTTCGGCGGCAAAGGGATTATCGACGCCGCCATGGTCAGCAACATAGCTATAGCTCTCCCTATCAGCGTCGGGATCGGCGCTTCGTTGACGGTCCTTTTAGCCACCGTCATCGGGATGCCCATCTCCACCACCCACATCAGTTGCGACAGCCTGTTTGGGATCGGCATGGTCACGCCGGGCACATATGGGGACTATCAGCAAGGTTCTGGCGGCTTGGGTCACGACTCTCCCGGTCGCGGCTGTCCTGGCGGGACTTACCTGGTACCTGTTGGGCGGGTAGCCTTTGCTCGACCCGTTTGCCCGGCTATGATTGATCCATACCAAGCCCCCCTCCGGAACGCCCCCGGACCAACCCCGGACCAACCCCGGCCCGCAACACGGCGCACCCGAACCGAGGCCAATAGGACTTCACCGCAGCATGAATGATTCGCATACCGAAACGGATAACCAGTGCTGCAACGCCGCCGTCGCCGCACAGGTCGGCTTCAACGTCGAGCAGGTCGTCAAAGACCGCTACGGGGCCGGGGCCAACCAGCGCGAAGCGGCCCTGTGCTGCCCGACCTCCTATGACGCCTCGTTCCTGAAGATACTCCCCAAAGAAATCATCGAGCGCGACTACGGCTGCGGCGATCCTTCCGAACACGTCGGTGAAGGCGAGACCGTTGTGGACCTCGGATCCGGCGGCGGAAAAATCTGCTACATCCTCTCGCAGAAAGTCGGTGCGTCCGGCAAAGTCATCGGCGTGGATGTCAACGACGAGATGCTCGCACTCGCACGCAAGTACCAGTCCGAGATGGCCCAGAAGATCGGCCACGACAACGTCAGTTTCTTCAAGGGCAAGATTCAGGACATGGCCCTGAACCTCGATAAGGCCGAGGCCTGGCTCAAGACCACACCCGTGACCGACACCGCCAGCCTCGCGCTTTTTGAGGCCCAGTGTGATCGGCTGCGGCGCGACGAGCCGATGATCCCCGACAACTCGGTGGATGTCGTGGTCTCCAACTGTGTCTTGAATCTGGTCGCCCCTGCTGAGAAACAAAAACTCTTCGCCGAGATTTTCCGTGTGCTCAAGCGTGGCGGCAGGGCGGTGATCTCCGACATCGTCTGTGACGAACCACCAACACAAAAAATCCTCGACGACCCGGATCTTTGGAGCGGCTGCATCTCCGGCGCGTTTGGTGAGGCCGAGTTTCCGCAGATGTTCGAGCAGGCCGGGTTCCACGGCATCGACCTGTTAAAGCGTGAAGAAACCCCCTGGCAAACCATCGACGGCGTCGAGTTCCGCTCCGTCACGATCCGCGCCTACAAAGGCAAGCAAGGCCCGTGCATGGATCGAAACCAGGCCGCTGTTTACCTCGGCCCGTGGAAGCAGATCATGGACGACGACGGCCACACCTACTTCCGTGGCCAGCGCATGGCGGTTTGTGACAAGACCTTCAAGCTGCTGACCGATCCCAACGGCCCTTATGCCGGGCAGTTCGCAGGCATCGAGCCGACGGACGAAGTCCCGATGGACAAGGCCACGCCCTACGACTGCCACGCAAACGCTATCCGTGATGCAAAGGTCACGAAAGGCAACACCTACCGCGACAACATCCCCGTGGACAACTCCGGAGAGTGCTGCTCGACCGAGGGTTGCTGCTGATATGAGGATGCGCCTTCAACTCGGCGTGCTGGCCTTGCTGCTGCTGACGGCCGGATGGATCACTATGACAAGCAACGCCGCCAACGAAGTCCACCCCCACGCCGACAAACTAAAAAACGACGACGGCTCCTGGCGCTTCACCAATAATCTGGTGGACCAGACCAGCCCGTATCTATTACAGCACGCACACAACCCCGTCGATTGGCATCCCTGGGGGCAAGCCGCGTTCGATGAGGCGCGCAAACGCAACGTCCCGATCTTCCTGAGCGTCGGCTACTCGACCTGCTACTGGTGCCACGTCATGGAGCGGCAGGTCTTTGAAGACCCCGACATCGCTGCGAAGATGAACGAGTTGTTCGTCTGCATCAAGGTCGATCGCGAAGAACGCCCGGATGTGGATGACATCTACATGATGGCCACGCAGTTGATGACCGGCTCCGGCGGCTGGCCGATGAGTGTGTTTCTGACTCCACCCGGCGCGGCAGGTGATGACGACCCGGGCCTCAAACCCTTCTGGGCTGGCACCTACATCCCACCGACCCCTCAGCACGGCCGACCCGGCTTCCCACAAGTGCTCGACGGCCTATCGCGAGTCTGGCACGAACAACGTGACGAGGTCATCGAACAAGCCGACCGTCTCGCCTCGGGGGTCAGCGAAACTTTGCTCAAACACGGTGAACCCGGCCCGGTTGACGCCTCAATGATCCAGGCCGCCACCGATCAACTCCTCAACATGTTCGACCGTGAGTATGGCGGATTCGGCGGCGCACCAAAATTCCCTCAGCCTGCATACCTGCAATTCCTCATGGCGGTCTATGAAAACAACCCCGATGATGCGCTCTGGCAGGTCATCGGCCACACACTCGACAAGATGGCACGCGGCGGGATGTACGACCAGGTCGGCGGGGGGTTCCACCGCTATTCCACCGACGAGCGCTGGCTGGTCCCGCACTTCGAGAAGATGCTCTACGACAACGCCCAACTCGTCGAGCTTTATGCGCGGGTGATCGACAAGAAGCCCACCGACGCCAGCGCCGCGTTGTATGAACGTGTCATCCGTGAGACCTGTGATTACGTTTTGCGTGAGATGACCGATCCGACCGGGGCGTTCTGGTCTGCACAAGATGCCGAAGTGAATGCACGCGAGGGCGAAAACTACATCTGGACGCAGGATCAAATCGCCGATGCGATCAATGACTCGGCGCTCGCCGAGTTGGCGGTGAAGATGTACGGCCTGGATAAAGGCACTAACTTTCAGGATCCGCATGACGACGATGCCGATCCGGCGAACGTCCTGTTCCTGCCCCGTTCGCTGGCGGAATTGAATGCCGAATCCGGGGGGGGCGAGGTGTCGGCTCTGCTTGAAAAACGACGTCAAATCAACAAGGCACTCAAGGACGTCCGCGATCAGCGTGACCAGCCCGGCACGGATGACAAGGTCTTGCTGAGTTGGAACGGGATGATGATCGCCGCGCTGGCCGATGCTGGGCGGGTTCTGGATGAACCGACTTACACCGCTGCAGCCACACGCGCCGCCGAAGCGATCCAATCGTACATGACTACCGACGACGGCGGACTCTTCCGCACGATGCGCCAAGGCGAAGCAAAAATACCCGGATTCCTCGAAGATTACGCATGGTTTGTCCACGGCCTGCTCGCTTTGCATCACGCACAACCCGATCAACCCAAGTGGTTGGATCTGGCGAAGCGTTACACCGTCATCGCGACCGAGCGCTTTGCCGCCGAGTCGGGTGGGTACTACGACACACTTGCCGACCAGCGTGACTTGTTCGTGCGGGTTCGTGGCTCGTATGACGGCGCGGTCCCCAGCGCCAACGGCCGGATGATTCACAATCAACTGGACCTCTACGAATTGACCGGCGATGCACACTGGCTTGATCGTGCAGAGAAAGACCTGCGCAGCTTCGCCGAGCCGCTTGCACGAAGCGGCGCGGGGATGGTGCAGATGCAGGGTGCACTGCTGCGAGCGTTGGAACTCGACCCGGCACGCTTCGTCGATACGACACCCAAACCGACACAGGGTGAAGCACCCGGCAAGCCAGTCGCGGTCAGCATGGAACCTCAATCGATCCGTTTCGCTGACGGGGTAGCTGAGGTGACGGTCACGCTTAATATCAACCCCGACTACCACATCAACTCGCACACACCCAGCGAAGATGCGCTGATCCCCACAACACTGTCACTGGTGGATGCGGACGGCTACGAGTTGGAGGTGCAATACCCCGAGCCGGTATCACAAACCTATGAGTACGCCGACCAGCCGCTGTCAGTATTTCATGGGAAGATTCAGATCAAGGCCACACTCCGACAAACATCAAACGCCGACGACAATCTCCCGTCTAACGCGGCGATGCTTCTGCGATACCAGGCCTGCACCCACACCGCCTGCCTGACCCCAACCACCGAGCGTCTGCCGTTAAATGTGAAAGAAGATTAGCCGCGAAGAGCGAGAAGCAAGCTAAGATAATAGCCGCAAATGAACGCGAATAAACGCAAATGCAGAGATGGTATTTAGAGCCGATCTCATTCGCGTTTATCCGTGTTCATTTGCGGACATCTTCTTCGCCTTGCTTCGCGATCTTCTCGCCTTCGCGGTAATTTCCAGCGGTTCACGTTATCATCTCGACATGATCGACACCCATTGCCACCTGACTTACGACGGCCTGCACGAACGGGTTGACACCGTCATCGCCGATGCAGTTTCTGCGGGGGTCGATCGGATGATTACCGTCGGCACCACGCCCGTCGATGTACGCAAGGCCGTTGCCCTGTCCCGACGGTTTGACAATATCTACGCGACCGCCGGTCTGCACCCGCACTATGCCGGGGATTGGCCCAGCCCGACACTGCTCACCGATGCCCTTCGTGATCTTTTAGCGGACCCAAAAGTTGTCGCAATCGGGGAGATGGGTTTGGACAAGCATTATCCCGACCCGCCGATGAAGATGCAGCGGGCGGCCTTTGCAGCGCAGCTTGATTTGGCCAACGAACTCTCAAGCCTCCCCATCATCATCCATAACCGCGAAGCCACCGACGACACCCTCGCCATGATCGCCGACGCAGACATCCCCGGCGACCGCTTCGTCTTCCACTGCTTCACCGGCACCCCCGACGAGATCGACATGATCCTCGCCATCGGCGCGATGGTCAGCTTCACCGGCATCATCACCTTCAAGAACGCCGCCGCCATCGCCGAGGCCAGCGACCGGGTGCCGCTTGACAAGTTGATGATCGAAACCGACTCGCCATACTTAGCCCCCGAGCCACACCGCAAGGTTCGTCCGAATGAGCCGAAGTACGTTGTGCATGTTGCCGAGTTTTTAGCGAAGCGACGCGGGATGACCGTCGATGAATTCACCACCACGGTTGATGCGAACGCGGAGCGATTCTTCAATCTGAAATGAATGGCATCACCGTGCCAATAAAAAACCCCGCCATTTTTGCGGGGTCGTTTTGCGGTGTCGTCATGCGGCGTTGTCTTGGCCGGGTCGGTTTGACAGGGGCCGGTGTCGGACGAATCGGTTTTGGCGCGGATCAGGTTCGCGTGGTTTGCAAATATGCCATGACGGAACGGTGATGCCATCGCTGATTTTTCGCAGATCGAAGCGATCTGCTTACGCCGCCTGCATCCCGCTATGGTTGATGTAGATGTTCAAGCGTTGGCGGTCGATGTCGTGGTTGAAGCGGGTGAAGGTCATGCCCATGCGTATCGGGCCGACCTCTTCGGCGTCGTGCATCCGGACGATCCGCCCGGTGGCGTGGAAGGTGATCTGGTGTGTGCCCGGGAGCATGCCTCGGACCTCGACCTCGGTGCCGGCGGGCAGTGGGGCGTCCAACTCGAATCGCATCCCGGTCTGGCTGATGTCGTAGATGTGTCCGGTCCAGCGGTAGCGTTGGTCGCCGACATGCCGGACCCGCAGGAGGGTGTACATCGCTGGGAGCCTTAACCGGGGATTACTTCGGGCTTCAGCGTTGTGGTCTGCGGTGTCGGGCATCGTTTGCTCCCTGGTTTTTAGTTGTCCTTATGTAGGGTTAAGATCGGCTGGAACGGGGGCGCGGTTTAGGCGGTGTCGGGGGTTTACAGCGGGTTATTTGCGATTGCTGCAGCGCCGATGCGGGGCTGGCCGATAACAAAGTTATGCCCCGAATCAGACCTGATGTGCCCGTTTCGATCGACCTGCAGCACCTCGACAAGTCTCCTACGCAGCGTGCCCATCCCTTGCAAGACACCCGCGTCCTGCTGGTCGGCACCGGTCGAAGCACCGCTCAGCTTTATCACACCTTGGGCATACTCACACCCAAGCCCGTCATCGTCGGATGCGTGCTATTGGACCCCGACGACCACGATGCCCCGTCTCATTGCCGGGTGCTATACGGGATAAACCAACTCGCAGAGGTCTGCCGTACCGATCAGATCGACTTGGTTCTGTTGTCCATGCCGATGTCCATGCCAAAACGGACCAAGCTCGCCATCGACTTGTTCACGCACATGAGCATCACCTGGCGGTTCATGCCGACTCTCGAAGATCAACTTACAGGCTTAACCCCCATCGCTGATCTCAAACCTCAGTCACCTGCCACGCCACAACAAACCCACACGATCGGCGACCACGGCTGTCACATCGATCTCGCCCAACTCATCGACCGTCAACCCCGGCCTTTGGATGAAGGGCCGATCCTTGACTGCCTTGCGGGGAAGATCGTCCTCATCACCGGAGCAGGCGGGTCGATCGGGTCGGAGCTTGCCCAGATCGTCTGCCGGTTCAACCCCGCCAAGTTGGTTCTGGTTGAACGTGCGGAAAACTCGCTCTTCCAGATCGACAACGAGATCGCACGTCGCTTCCCCGATCAGGAACGCCAGGCCGAACTGCACGATGTCACCCACGCAGCCCACACGCTGGACCTGGTCGATCGCCATCAGCCTCACGTCATTTTCCACGCAGCAGCCCACAAGCACGTCCCCATGATGGAGGACCACCCTGCCGCAGCGATCGAGAACAATTTCTTCGGCACACGTTCCATCGCCGACGCCGCACATACCTGTGGCGCTGAACGCTTTGTCATGATCTCCACCGACAAAGCAGTCAACCCCTCGTCCGTCATGGGCGCAAGCAAACGACTCGCCGAACTCTACATCCAGCACGAAAACAAGCTCAGCCCGACGATCTACTCGATGGTCCGCTTCGGCAACGTGCTTGGCTCTGCCTGCAGCGTCCTGCCCATCTGGTCCAAACAGATCGCACAAGGCGGACCCATCACCGTCACCCACCCGGACATGACCCGTTACTTCATGACCATCCCCGAAGCCGCAGGCCTGGTCTTGCAGGCCGGCGCCTACGCCAAGGGCGGCGAGGTCTTTTTGCTGGATATGGGCGACCCCGTCAACATCATGCAACTCGCCGAACGCTACCTCCGTCAGCAAGGCCTCACGCCCGATCGCGACATCCAGATCGCCATCACCGGCGTCCGCCCCGGCGAAAAAATGTTCGAGGTACTCGCCTACGAGGGCGAAGGCATGACCCCCACCCCGCACCCTTCCATCCGCATCTGGGAATCCTCCCCCCCCGACAGCGCCCGCCTCCAACAGATCGCACTCACCTTCGACCGCCTGCGCGAAAAAAACGGCGGCCACCAACACGCCTGGCGCGGCATCGGCAAAGACACCATCCTAAACGCCCTGCGCAACGCACTGCCGGAGATGGTCGAATCCGCGGCGGGGTGAATCAATATATGTAAGGGTTTTTGACATGCGCCTTCGGACAAGAGCGATTATTAGATGCGTGATTTGTTTACTGGCGTATGTGGTGATGGCAGTCCTTACCCCCGCATTCATCATGTGGGCTGCCTTGTTTATTCAAACTGCCAGAGGTGTAGAGGGGCCGATGGATTTCGACCCTGTTATTTGGAATTCCATCTGGATCGGATTGGGGGCTGGACTGGTTGTGTTGCTTATTGGAATTGCACAATCGGGAAGGCTTTGGCGGCGATTGATCCGTGAAGCTGAAGGTTGCTGCCCTTCGTGCGGGTACAATCTTCGAGGTAATCCATCTGCCCATTCATGCCCAGAGTGTGGGGCGAAGCAATCCCCCGGCGAAGCCGGGGGATGATGGACCCCAGCGCTACGTTCACACAATCTTCCCCCTCAGCCCCCGGCTCTGCCGGGAGATCAGATTCACTACGTATCCGTTTGCCGTAGTGCGATAATCCTGTAAACCCACTTCACCCGAAAACGTCGAACCATACGGAAAAATTCAACGCGCCGGGGACGACACGGTTGCATCGCCGGTAGATTTCGGCGCATCGGGCAGTTCCGTGCCTCGCATGATCCGCCACCAGGCAAGAGCCTGCACCGCCGCGTGGCGACGCAACAGGTCATCGCGATTCGGTCGGGGTGACGGCAACGCTCGTCCGGGGATCGGTTTGATTCTGTGCTGGCCATCAGTATCCATGATGAAGTCTGGCCCGATCACACGAACTCGGCTAAACCCCAGCGGATCGTTCCTCGACACGAGCATGTCTTGTCCGATCGCGTGATACTCAAAGCCTTGCGGTGCTATCAGTTCGATCAGCGTTGGGACGATGTCCAGATGCGAACCGACCATCACTTCGGGACGTTGTACGTTGTCGAGCACGCTCGGTCCGTACAGCATCAGCGGCACCGAGGATCGCTCGTACAACGTCGGGCGTGCCCCGATGAAACGCCTTGACCAGTGATCGCCCGTGGCGGCGATGATCGGGTCGGTGAACTTGCCAGTCACCTGTTTGGCGAACCGCCCGATGCACTGATCGGAGTACCACAGGTGGCCCAGCTCGGTCAGGCTGATGTTCGTGCCGGCAAATTTTTCACGCAGTGACGCCGGCATCTCGCGCAGCGGGAACCCTTTTTTGTAGACGTCGATGTCGTAAGGCGGATGAAACGTCGTTGTCAGAATGATGTTGAAGCTGGGGCGATCATCGTCGAGTTTTTCGACGGCGTAATCTAAAAGGTCTTCATCATCAACGCCCCATTCATTGGTGTGGACCCACGATCCCATGTCAGCGCCGCTGTAGACGTGGTCGAATCCCTGGTCGATGCAGAAGTCGCCGATGCGTTGCCACGAGGGGTAGCCCGAGTAGAACACGTTGGTTTCGTAGCCGAGCCGCTTGAAGATTTGTGCGATCGAGCTGGCGTAAGGCTTGCGGGACGAGGGTTGATAGTTGGTCATCACGCCGGGATCCGCCAGCCCGGTGATGATCGGCGCGAAGCTGACCATCGTGCCGGTGGAACCGGGCACAAACGCCCGCACGAGGATGCCATCGCTGCCGAGTTGCTTGATATTCTCGGTCAAACCCAGTGATTCGTACTGCTCAAGCGTGGGCCAGGCGTCGTAGCTTTCCATGATTAGTAGAAAGATGTGGCGCGGCGGCGTGCCTTTTGGGCCGGCGGCGATGTGACGCAGTGCGTCGTCGATCGTGCGGATCGTGCGGTCGTCACCGGCGACGAGTCGGGCGGCGGCGCGGATGTCGCCGTCGGGCAGAAACACATCCAGCCCGGTTGCCGACGTCAGGTGCAGGTAGTCCTTGATCGCGTAACGCAGCGCGGTATAGGGATTGACCACGGTGCGGTTCAGGAAGGTGTCACGTGTGACGGCTGCGTCCTTCTGCTGCACGGGACGATTGGTGATCGATCCACGCATCGCGCAGACATAGCAGACGAGGATCAACGCGAGTGCGAATACACGCACGACCTGCGCTTGGGTGATGCGTTCGAGCAGGCCGGGCTTGGTGGCACGCCGCATGACCCATCGCCCCGCACCGTAAACAAGCACCACCGCGGTGACGACCAACCCGATCGCGCCCCAAATGATTGGGTATTCCTTCCAGGCTGTTTGGATCACCGCACCGAGATCATCGTAGAGCATCCCGAGTATCCAGTGGTTGAACTGGTCGTGATATTCGCCGAAGTATCCGATGTCGATCACAGCGATGATGATGGTGACCACTAGAAACAACGAGAGTGTGATCCAGCGCACACGCCGAGCCATACCGGCGGCATCGACGAACAGACAGGCCAGGCTCAACACCAGTGACGGCGAAACCACCACAGCCGTGACGCGGAGGTCGAAACGCATCCCGTTAAGCAGAGTCAGCAGCAGGTCGTCGCCGCCGCTGTCGGGTGATATCTGGTTGTAGAAGATGCCGATGAGGATCGCGCGAAACACCGTCAGAGCTACCAGGCACACCGCCGCCAGCTTGAGATCCTGGGTGAGTTGCTCGACGAATCGAGGCCAGTGATCGATCTTGCCAGCTATCGATTCGGCGTCGTTTTGTGGGATACCCGCCTTAGACATCAAGGCAGTCTAACCGGTGTCGATGAGCAATTCACGATGAAGGCGAAGTGGGTGCATCAGATTTATCATGTATCCGCTTCGCCAAGGCCGAGGGCATCCTCCCGGCTCCCGAAGCCAACCACGCTGTCGCCGGCGCCTTCCGTGAAGCTGAACGCTGCAAGCAGGAAGGCAAGAGCGAAGTCATCCTCCTGAACCTCTCCGGCCACGGCTACTTCGACATGAGCGCCTACTAAGCCTATATGACCGGCGAGTTGCAGGACTTCGAGTATCCCGAAAAAGAAATCGCCATGGCGCTGGCAGGCCTGCCGGCGGTGGGGGGGTAACGGATTGGTTGGTTTACCACGTTGACATGACAGCAGCTTTCTGAAAGAGTTACTTCTATGGTATCTCGGACGAAAGCTATTCTGTTATGTTCGGCTTTGCTTCTGGGAAGCATTCCTGTTGCGTTATTTGTGGGATTTATGTTTTACGCGCTTGCAAGGGGTTTCACTGGAGTAGAAACTGAGAGCCTTGGGGATATGCTATGTGCCGGTATTGGTATGGTAGTGATGTTTCTTGCTTTTATTGCTGGAATCGCCCTTACAATAATACTATGGTTCTGGCTTAGAAAACCCGTCCCCGGATGCTGCGTCAAGTGTGGGTATGATCTTCGTGGTAATCCTTCTACCTATTCATGTCCGGAATGCGGTTCGAGGCAATACTACGGCAAAGCCAGGAATTGGGGGAGGGATTGGGTGGTTAGAGAGCATGATGTAGACGAATAAAATTGGATCCTGCATCCACACGTTTGCGACGATGCACCGATCCTGTTACACCCTCCCCATGCCAACTAAAACCAAGACACGAAATCGTTCCGAACTCCGTCCCACTTCCATCAAACGCTACCCGACCGCCGCTGCCGGTTCGGTAATGATTGAGATGGGTAAAACCAAGGTGCTTTGTACCGCGAGCATCTCCAAGAGCCCGCCGAAGTGGCTGCCTAAGGATGATGAGGGGAACTATGTCAGCGGGTGGGTGACGGCTGAGTACAACATGATGCCCGGCTCGACCCCGGACCGTAAACGCCGTGGCCCAGACTCGCGCGGCACGGAGATCCAACGCCTGATCGGCCGGGTGCTGCGGGCGGCGGTCGATATGGACAAGATGCCGGGCTTGGCGATCACCTGTGACTGCGATGTCGTCTACGCCGACGGCGGGACTCGCACCGCCTCCATCACCGGGGCATGGGTCGCGTTGGCTCAGGCGATCAACGTGGCGATGAAGAAGGGGCTTATCACAAAGAATCCCTTGATCGGGCCGGTCGCTGCGGTGAGCGTGGGTGTGATTGATGGCAAGGCGACGCTTGATCTTGACTACCCGCTGGACGTGCGGGCCGAGGTTGATATGAATGTCGCGATGAACCACAAGGGCGACTTCATCGAGGTGCAGGGCACCGGCGAGAAGGGGACGTTCAGCCGGGACGAACTCGATGCGCTGCTGGACC
>JAJRRS010000116.1 GCA_024279275.1 Planctomycetota bacterium
AACCGTATCTTCGCTGATCAGGACGAACTGTGGGACGCATGCGTGGTGGCCTGGAACCACCTGGGTCCCCAACGCCTGGCCAGCATCTGCCACACCGATTGGGTCGCGCTGGAATTAAGATGAAGGCGTATGATGCACCGCCCCGGTGCTTCGGTGGGGTCTCCCGCGGTATCCAGAGCCCCCCCCTGTCCCCAAACCCCCCAAATTTTAACCCTATTCCCCACATTTCCTTGCTCCACCCCCAACACCATGATAAAATCCAAACCGTTCAAGAATGAACACCACACCTATCCACTGGGGACCAGCAATGCACCGATCCCACCTCGCCATCACCACCCTCGCCATCCTCCTCGCAACCGCAACACCCCAATCCACCCACGCCCAAATCGTCAGCGATGTCAGCGGCGTTATCGACCTTCGGCTAAATCCGTTCTACGACACCGCGATAGTATGGTCAGAGGAAGAGGGTAAAAATATCGTCGTACCGGACGACGGCCTACATGAAATTGTACCTGTTGGTTTTTCAAATATCAGTGCTTCGATCGATGGAAATGGCAGTTTTTCATCGCATGGATTAAGTGCCATCGATTACGGTTACCAACCGATCAATCCCGCCAAAGCTCAATTCAACTTCCTTGCCACCGCTCAAACTCAGGATGATCCAGATGGCGGGGGTGGAAGTTCAGCTATTGACATCAACCTTACCATCGCCGCCCCTTTCCGATATCGTTTTGAGGCAGATGCCATCGATGTCTTTACCGCATACAGAGTCGCATTTAACGGCGTCTCTGCAGAGGCCAAATACAGCCAAACTCATCGAATAACAGGGACGTTTCCGGTTATCTTCGTTGACGACGATCCAAGCCCCCGCGACTGGGACACCTATGTAGACGAAGGTATCTTGCCAGCGGGAACCTACAACCTGTCCCTCTCTACCTATTCTTCATTTTCTCGATCTTTCATCCCGTTAAACTCAAAAGGCTCCGCCACCCTCCTCATCCAACTCCTCGGCGACACCGACCTCGACGGCACCGTCGGCACACAAGACCTCAACAACGTCCTGAACACCTGGAACCAAACCACCCCCGCCGGCAACCCACTGATCGGCGACCTCAACAACGACGGCTTCATCGGCATCGCCGACCTCAACCAAGTCCTCGCCGCCTGGAACGCCGACGTACGACCACCCCAGCCCGTCGCCGTCAACGTCCCCGAACCCACAACCATCGCACTGCTCACCACACTCCTGCTCACCCTAAGCACAAGAACCACCCTCCGACCCCGCCAAAACTAACTCACAGCAACCACCCCGCCGCCAGCCACCCCAGGATCAGCCCGACCGCGTACGGGATCACCCTACGCCATGGCCGCGAAAATTTCATAGGGGTGTAGCCTTTAGCGATTAGCTTTTAGCCATTAGAAAAAACGAAAAGATGCCACTTGTGCATCCCGCGCTGGCTTGCCGTTTAGCGGCGGATCGCAGATCCGCGTGTCATTCCCAAACCCGAACCCCCCACACCCAACCCGGCAGAGGGTGCTTCAGCACCCGTCGCCCCTTCCCCCCAACGCCGTCCCTGAGCAACGCGAAGGGGCGGATAATCCCCATCAATCAACAACCAACACTCCCCCCTCTCCAAAACCCCAACACCGCAACCCATCGACTCCTACCCTTCCGCCTCCGAAAAGCTAACGGCTAATGGCTAACCGCTAACAGCTACCCCCTCACCGACTCTTCCGCTTCCGCTGCTTGCCCTTACTACCCGTATCCGACTTGCGGTCACGCGCCTGAGCCGCCCGACGCTGGCGCCGCGTCAACTGTGCATCCCGATCACGCGCACCCGCCTGGTCCGCCGCATCTCGATCCGCCTGCTGCTGAGCCGTACCCCCAGCCCCCGCCTGCGCCGAACCACCGGGGGCACCACCGGGAGCGGCGTTTCCAGCTCCCGCACCGACCGCCTGCCGCGCCGTATCGTGCTTGGCTTCCTGATCCTTATACACATTGCGCACCTCCACATTCGCCGTCAGCCTCGCCCGGAAAATCAATTCAGTCACCCGGTCGCGCATCGACTTCTGCATCTCACCAAACTGCCGCGCGCCTTCTCGCTTGTATTCGATCCGCGGGTCTTTCTCCGCGAAGCTGCGCAGGCTGATCGAGTCCTTCATCTGGTCCATCGCATAAAGATGATCCTTCCACGCCATGTCCAGAATCTGCAACAGCACAAACCGCTCAAGCTGCGTCAATTCCGCACGCAACGCCTCCCGCCCCTTCCTCACCAATAGCGATTCCACATCCTCCGTTTCTGCAAACTCCTTCTCATCAACCACAACCCCGAAACGCTCCTTCATCCAGCCCGATAGCGCCGCCGGATCCGACCCGATCTCCTTAGCCTTCGCCCGGCACTGCTCATGGAGCTTCTCCCCGTGCATCCACTGCTCAGCCTCCTCCGTCAGCGCCTTACCAATCTCCGGCCCAGTCATCCTCGTCACGTCCTCAGCCGTCCACTCAATCTCATAACGCTGACGCGCCCACGCAATCAACTGATCCGCCGCCCACCCCTGGTCCTGCTGCGCACCCTTAAATACCAATTCCAGAATAAACTCAACCGGGTACGTCACCTCCCGCTTGCGGTACGCCTCACGCGCCTGCTTCAATATCTGTTCCACCGCCGCCTCCGGCTCCACTCCCTCCAACGACTCTGCCGTCACCTCAATCCCAAATTTATTCTTCGCCCAGTTCGCCAGGTCACGCTGCCCGTAGAGCTTCACCACGAACTTCTCCAGCCCGCTCAGATCCTTCTTCTCCGCCTGCTGCAACGCCGACTCCGTCAACTCCACCTTTACATCATCCACGTTCATATCACGCAGCCGATTGGTCTTCAGATCCACCCCGAACTGACTCATCGCCCACTGCGACAAACCCTTCAGATCCCAATCATCCGACGGAATATCGTTAGACATATACTCGCCCAGCGTCACATCAATCGTCTGCTGGATCTCATAAAAGAGCGCCTTCTGCACCGACTCCGTCAGCTCCTCCAAATCATCCATCCGTATCCGCGCCGGGTCCGCACTGATATCAAGCGTCTGCCGACACCACTCCACCACCTGTAGCTGAACATATTCCTTGTCAAGGTAAGTCCCCACCGCATCGTCCACCGCATCCGTGATGTAATCGAAAATCAACTCCCCGACCTCGCGCCCCTCAAGCACGCTCTGACGCACACCATAGAAGTGACTCCGCTGATACTCCATCACCTCGTCGTACTCAAGCAGATTCTTACGGATCTCGTAGTTGCGTTCCTCCACCTTCCGCTGCGCACGCTCCACACTCCGCGTCACCCAACGATGCTCGATCGCGTCCCCCTCCTTCATCCCCAGCTTCGATAGCGCCGTCATCGTCGTCTTACCCGCGAACATCGCCATCAGATCGTCTTCCAGGCTGATGAAGAATCGGCTTGACCCCCGATCCCCCTGCCGACCCGACCGACCGCGCAACTGGTTATCAATCCGCCGCGACTCGTGCCGCTCCGTCCCGATGATGTGCAGCCCGCCCATCTGCTCGGTGTTCCCATAAATCTCCAAACGATGACGCCGATACTCCGGCAACCCATCCAGCACCGCCTCGCACTGCTCCAGCGTCATCTTCTTAACCTTCTTCTCATCGACCCACGCATCCGCCTGCACCCAGCTCCGAAATAGCTCCAGCTTTACCTCGCCAAGCCCCATCGCCTCAACATCTTTTGCGCTGATCTTCAATTCCGTCTGCACACGATGCCGATACGACAACTCGATCAGTTCATCATCGCCCATCTCCGCTGCCGCCTGCTTCGGCAGCATATTGCGCTGCTGCCAATGACGAACCAACGCCGCCCGATCAATCCCACGCAGCTTGATATCCGTGCCACGCCCCGCCATATTCGTCGCGATCATCACCGCGCCCAACTCGCCCGCATTCAAGACAATGTTCGACTCACGCTCGACCTGATCCACCTTCGCGTTCAGCACCTCGTGCTTCACCCCGTGCCGCTTGGTCAGCATCTGCGAAAGCATCTCGCTCCGCTCCACGCTCGTCGTCCCCACAAGCACCGGCCGACCCAGATCATGCACCCGCTTGATCTCATCCGTGATCGCGTTCCACTTATCCTTGCTCGAAAGAAAAATAAGATCTTCACGATCCGTCCGAATCACCGGCACATTCGTCGGGATACACACCACATCCAAACGATATATCTCCAAAAACTCCGTCGACTCCGTGATCGCCGTACCCGTCATCCCCGCCAAACGCTTGAACAGCTTAAAATAATTCTGCAGCGTGACCGTCGCCATCGTCTGCGTCTCCTGCTTGATCTTCACCCCCTCCTTCGCCTCCACCGCCTGATGCAAACCGTCCGACCACTGCCGACCAATCATCAATCGCCCCGTGAACTCATCCACAATAACCACCTCCCCATCCCGAACCACATAATCCTTATTCTTCTGATACACCGCATGCGCACGGATCGCGTTCTCTAATAGATGCGGGAAGTCCATGTTGTTCCCCACATAAAACGAACCGATCCCCGCCTTCTTCTGCGCCTCCGCGATCCCCTCGTGCGTCAGGTGCGCCGCTTTACGCTCCATCTCCACCTCGTAATATTGAACATGCTGGTCACGCTCCGCTTCCAGCTCCGGCAGCCTCGCCTCCAAATCCTTCATCTCCTCGCGCATCCGAACAATCTTCGCCTTGTCCCGCGAGTTTCGGATATCCCCCTCAAACCCCTTCACCCGAAGCTCCGCCTGCTCGAACCTCTTATTCATCGCGTCCCACTCACGCTGCTTCTGCATCAGGTGCGCAGCCACCATGTCCGCCAACGGGTACTGCGGCGCATTATCGTGCGCAGGACCAGAGATAATCAAAGGCGTCCTCGCCTCGTCAATCAGAATCGAATCCACCTCGTCAATAATGCAGAAGTCACGATGCTTCTGCATCTGCTCCGACACGCTCAGCTTCATGTTGTCACGCAGGTAATCAAAACCAAACTCGCTATTGGTCCCGTACACCACATCACAGTCATAAGCCGCCAGCTTCAACTCAGGAGGCTGGCTGTGCATCGGATGGATCGCACCGACATTCAGACCAAGGTGATAATAAAAAGGAAACACCCAGTCCCGGTCACGCTGCACCAGGTAATCATTCACCGTAATCACGCTGCACTGCAAACGATCCACACAAGCCACATAACATGCCAAAGGCCCAACGATCGTCTTCCCCTCCCCCGTCTTCATCTCCGCGATCTTCCCCTCCCCCAACACCATCCCACCAATCAACTGCACATCAAAAGGCCTCGCACGGAACGGCGGCTTGGATAACGGAATCAACTCACGAATCGCCTCATACAACTCGATCGGGATATCCACCTGCATCCAACCCGGCGCAGCCTCACCACCCAACACCTCCACAGGCTCCAACGCCTCCGCCTCAGCCTTCACCCGCGCATAAACCCCCTGCATCTCACCCGACAACTGCGACGCATCAAACCCCGCCTCCGGGTTAAAGATATTCCGGATCCCCACCGCTCGATCCATCACCTCGCGCGCCACCGCCATCACCTCCATCTGCAGATCATCCGTCGACCCCCCATCCGCCACCCGCTGACGAAACTCCACCGTCTTCGCCTTCAACTCCGCATCACTCAGCGCACGCATCCCCGGCTCCAACTCATTAATCAATATCACCGAACGCGTGTATCGCTTTAACAACCGATCATTACGTGAACCAAAAACTTTAACAAAAGGCTTACTGATATATTGAACAACCATGATCGTTTCTCGTATATTGAATTTCAGGGTTCAGGAATCACCATCTTCAACGCCGTCCCTGAGCGAAGCGAAGGGGCGGGTGGATCTCAAATTTCGATAATGTCCAACGCCCCATGTAAAATCGAAAACTCGATCAAACACAAAACATCAAACACCGCACGCCGTCGGCATGCACAAATAAGATTTATTATTGTGGGTTAACTTCAGTCAGCGCAGCGTCAGATCGTCGCTGCGGGCGGAGGCAGATTCAACAAATGCTCCAACATCCCCGGCCAAGCATCGCATCGCGGCACCGAGTCATACCCCCGTACCGCCGTCGACTCATCACCAACCAACAGCCCAGCCAAAGACGGCATCGTCGTTGCGTTTTGCCCCGTGTGATACCGACAAATCTTCCTCGCAGCGTCATTCAGACTCGACAACAGCGACGCCACCGACTCCCGCTCGCTCGCCGTCGTCCCGTCACGCCCCAGGCTCTGTGCCACCACCGCAGCAGCAGCCGAACCATCCGCCATCGCACCAATGCACAGCAACACCGACAGCGTCAGCGTCGCCGCAGGAACCCCCGCCCGCCCCGGCCCCCGACCGATAAATAGGAATTTACGTCGTTTCACTACCCCCATTATCGTCCCCCCACCCCCCCAAGGTCAAGCCACCCCAAAATTTCCTTTTAACGGACCCACCCCTCCCAACGCCGCCCTCCCCAAGCCGTAGGCTGCGAAGCTGTCGCGGTTCCCCTCCCAACGCCGTCCCTGAGTCCGCGAAGGGGCGGGTCTCCCCTCATTCAAAGAACACCCCCACCACCACACATCACCCCGCTTCCCCCCAACCCTCGCTTGCGGTTTAGCGCCCCTCCCCCTCTTACATCACAAATCATAAATCATCCACCGAAGGTCCGCGAAGCGAAATCACACATCCCCCCCCCCCGCTTCCCTCCACCCCCAACCCCCGATATCATCCCTCATTCTTAACCACAACCGCCGTTCTCACCCCTAGGACCGCCATGAATATCCACGAATACCAGGCCCGTGACCTACTCGCCAAGTTCAACGTCCCCGTCCCCCCAGGCATCGTCGTCGATTCTCCCGACCAAGCAGCCAAAGCATTCGACGACCTCGCCAAAGAAGGTGCCACCCTCGCCGTCGTCAAAGCCCAGGTCCACGCAGGCGGACGCGGCAAAGGCGGAGGCGTCAAACTCGTCAAATCAGCCGACGAAGCCAAATCCGCCGCACAAGCCATCCTCAGCAAACCCCTCATCACCCCACAGACCACCGCCCAAGGCGTCACCGTCCACAAACTCCTCGTCGCCGCAGGCGTCGATATCCAAAAAGAGTTCTACCTCGGCATCGCCACCGACCGCGCCGCAGGCAACCTCACACTCATCGCCTCCACCGAAGGCGGCGTAGAAATCGAAAAAGTCGCCGAGCAAACACCCGAAAAAATCCTCCGCGAACCCATCGACCCCACCGCCGGACTCCAAACCTACCAAGCCCGCAAAGTAGCCTTCCTCCTGGGCTTCACCGGCAAACAGGTCAGCCAAGCCGCCAAAATCATGACCAACCTCGTCAAGCTCTGCCTCGCCACCGACGCAGGACTCGCCGAGATCAACCCCCTGATCCTCACACCACCCAAGCAAGACAACCCCGACGGCCAAGTCCTCGCCATCGACGCCAAAATCAACTTCGACGACTCCGCACTCTTCCGACACCCCGACATCGCACAACTCGCCGACCCCAACGAGCAAGACCCCGACGAAACTCGCGCCAATAAGTTCGGCCTCACCTACATCAAACTCGACGGCAACATCGGCTGCCTTGTAAACGGCGCAGGACTCGCCATGGCCACCATGGACCTCATCAAACTACACGGCCAGGAACCCGCCAACTTCCTCGACGTCGGCGGCTCCGCATCAGAAGAAGCCGTCACCGAAGCCTTCCGCATCATCCTCGCAGACAAAAAAATCAAAGGCGTACTCGTCAATATCTTCGGCGGCATCGCCAAGTGCGACACCATCGCAAACGCCATCGTCACCGCAGCCAAAGAAGTCGGCTTCACCGTCCCACTCGTCGTACGACTCGAAGGCACCAACGTTCAACCCGCAAGAAAAATACTCGAAGCAGCCAAGTCAGACATCCCCACCATGACCGTCGCCAGCGACCTCACCGACGCCGCCAAAAAATCACCACAGCAGTAGCATAAACCGCTGCCACACTGAGTAGTCTTACGACTGAACATGACTGATATATATAACCGCCACAAAATCTGAGCCACCGTGCCCTCAACGCAGTCCTAAAAACAGAGCCGCCGTGCCCCCACGGCGGTCCGCCCCCGGGGGCGACGCGGCTCCGACTCAAGCCTCACCACTCAACCCTCAAGCCTACCACCATGAAACTCGAACCCTTCCTCGCCGAACTCAACAAGATGCGCAAGGACCTCGACGAGGACCAAGCCGACATCGAATGGCTCACCCTCCACCACGCCTTCTGCTTCATCAGCTACAAGATGGGCGACTTCCAGAAATACCTCGACGAAGCCGAAGCCAACGGCGAATTCAACCAATACAAAAAAGAACAAGACGACTAACCCCCGTTTAGCGGGCGATCACAGATCGCCGTGTCCCCCGGCGTGGTCGCTTCAGCGACCCATGCTCTCCTCCTCCGCTTATCCTTGCTCACATCCCACGCAATCTAACTTTGTTAGGATGAACCAGATGAGCATGACCACATCCGAGGCGGAAACGAAACGAATAGCACTATGCAGCGTGCTCAAGGCGATCAAGCAGATACTTAACGATCACGCCGAAGACCATTGGTGCAAAATAGTCTGTGAATCTCTCCAACTCATCGAACAGCGAGATTTTCACGGCGTTGAATTGATTCTAGGATGTTTCGGCGGCATGGGTAGCCTCAATGACCTGATACTCAACACCAAGAATGGTCACGATGCTTTAGAGACAGAGCAATCATCCCTGAACGACAGGCTCAATGATTTACTAGAGCAAGTCTATGAAGTATCAAGCTCTCTGTCCCACTATCATGCCCGCAGCAGCCATTGATTCCGATTCATTATCTACGCAATAACACGTTGCCCTCCATTCGCTCTTCACGATCTTCGCGCCTTCGCTGTTCATCCCCTCAGTGTCTCCGCGCCCTCCGTGATAGGTATCCAGAGCCCATCCACGTGCGCACAACGGCAACCACTTCCCAAGATAATATCCGCGCCACAACACAAACCCCCTTCCCCCTGTCCCTGCACGACTTACCAAACCCAACCACACGTCCACAGCCACACCCGTGCGCGCAAACCCGTCATTTCACCCAAGTACGGAGGCGCGACTTTTTCAGCCGCCCCTGCCGACAACCTCACGACGGCGATCGACAGCTACCCTGAGTATCCAAAGATTAAAAGGACCGGGACTCGCGGGCTGCCCCCACGGAAAGGCACACTCAAAAGGTGTGCCCGGTGACGGGACCTGGTAGCGGATCGCCCCGGCTAGATGACGGATAAACAGGACGCGGGCACGGCCCGGTCCCGCTGACCCCGCGCCTGCCGTTACCGCCGGAACCCCGTGAGGATTATTAACAAGAACGGAAAACCACCTGTACCACCGAGAACACAACACAATCAAAATAAAACAGGGATGAACTCAGATGAAGGGGATGGGCTGCTAATTAAGCATCCTCTGTTCCCGTTCATCAGCGTCCATCCCTGATAAACCTCTCGCGTTCGGCAATCACCCGCCAGGGGATTTACATCTCCACAGGCTTGAGCCAAGGCATCATGCGGCGCAGCTCTTTGCCAATACTCTCCACCGGATGCCCCGCGTTCTCTGCACGCTGAGCCTTGAACCACTTAAAGCCATTGGCGTAATCATCCCGAAAGGCTTTAGCGAACGAGCCGTCCTGAATATGCTTCAAAGCAGCCTCCATCCGCTTCTTAGTATCGTCGTTGCAGATCTTCGGCCCGGTGTAGTAATCACCAAACTCAGCCGTATTGGAAATCGAGTACCGCATATAATCCAGCCCGCCGCGCTTGATCAGGTTGATAATCAACTCAAGCTCATGGCAGACCTCAAAGTAAGCCAACTCCGGCGGGTAACCAGCCTCGGTCAACACCTCAAAACCCTTCTTGATCGATTCACTGAGCCCGCCGCAAAGCACAACCTGCTCACCGAAGAGGTCGGTCTCGCACTCGTCCTTGAAAGACGTGACCAACGTACCGCCCTTACCGCCGCCGACGCCGATGGCATAAGCAAGCGTCAAGTCACGGGCATCGCCAGTAGCATCCTGATGGATAGCCATCAGGCACGGCACGCCGCCACCACGTTCATACTCCCAACGCACCGTGTGACCAGGCCCCTTGGGCGCAACCATGATGACGTTCACATCCTTCGGCGGATCGATCGTCTTAAAGTGGATATTAAACCCATGCGTAAACACCAAGGACTTGCCAGCCTTGAGATTCGGCGCGATGTCCTTGACATAAACCTCAGGCTGAACCTCGTCCGGCAACGCGATCACAACCAGATCCGCCTGCTGAACAGCATCGGCGACGGGCATCGGATCAAACCCGTGCTCGATGGCGAGCTTGCCGTTGGCCGATTCTTTGCGGTTCGCAACAATAACCTTCACACCCGAGTCACGCAGGTTCTGAGCATGGGCATGCCCCTGGCTGCCATAGCCGAGCACCGCCACGATCTTGCCTTTAAGGGCGTCCAGGGATCCATCTTTGTCGTAAAGCGTTTCGATAGCCATGATTCGGGGAACTCCGGGTCTGTGGTGCGTGGATGTTTCAGCCAAGTCTTTCGAGCCACGAAATTTAGCCCGGATGGCCACATACGTCAACCAAGGCCGCTCCCGCAACGCAGCGAAACCATAAGCCATCAACCCCAATCACACCCCTCCATTTGCCTCCCAAATCCCCGCTTTATCCCCTCTCGATCCCTACAAACCACGAAACAATCGCAAGTATCCACATCTCCTATTTTTCTAGTAGACAAACCCAGCTAGAGCTACTATGTTGTTAGTAGATAAGCCGCCGCCCTCCCGGAGCCGCCCGTGCCACGCAAAAAGAAAACCACCCTCAAAAAACCCGCCGCCCCCGAACCGACCGTGGTCGAGTTGCAAGTCCTCGGCGTCCTCTGGGACCACGGCCCCGCCACCGCAAGAGGTGTCCTGGAACGCATGCCCGACGGCAAGCCACGTTCCTACACCACCATCCTCACCACCATGCAGCTCATGCAAAAGAAAGGCCTGCTCAATCGAAAACTCGATGGCCGAGCACACATCTACACACCCACAAACAGCCGACGACGCACGATGTCGCCCCTGCTACGGACTCTGGTTGGCCGGGCGTTCGGGGGGCGCCCGGCCACCGTCGTCCAACAACTTCTCAGCGACCAACCCATGACCAGCGAAGAACTCCAAGACATCCGCGCACTCCTCGATGAGCTGGACAAAAAAGCAGCCAAGTAACACTTTCCTGGACTGCCGAAGTCCGAACGCAAGGAACATCAGCGATGATCGAGACACCGATACAACTTATCCAGGACTCCGCTCCGCGACTGGCATGGGTATTGATCCACAGCCTCTGGCAAGCCGCAGCGGTCTCGCTAATTTTGTGGGCTTTGCTTCGATGCATCCCGGTGATTTACGCCAGGGCACGCTACACCACAAGCCTCCTGGCATTAACCGCAGTCGTCGCCCTATCCGTAGGCACACACGCCTGGCTGAGCTACGCCCCTGTAACCACCACGACTCACACGCAAACCTCAACAAGCACAGCCACCGCAACACCTGCTACTGAATACAACACTACAAAAGCAAACCGCCCGGCAACACCAAGCCCACAAGCGACACCTCAAAAGCCCCTTGAAATACCGATCAAAGTCCACGCACTCCGCCTGACACACACTTGGAGCATCGCCCTTTGCACCGCATGGATCCTCGGCATGTTAGCCATGATCCTGCGCACCGCAGGCGGCCTCCGCCACGCCTCACAACTACGCATCGAATCCAAAGAACCCCCGCTGTGGCTCGCAGAACTGCTGGCCGAATTAGCCAGGCAACTAAAATGCACGCGCCGCGTCATGGTGCGCATCTGCGACGACCTGGCCACACCCGCAGCGCTCGGCCTCCTGCAACCCTTAATCGTTTTGCCCCCGACAGTGGTGCAGGGCGACCCGATTAACCTGCGCATCATCCTGCTGCACGAACTTGCACACATCCGCAGCCACGACTACCTGGTCAACCTGGTGCAGTCACTGATCGAAGCAATGTTATTTTTCAACCCCGCGGTGTGGTGGATCGGCCAACACATCCGCATGGAACGCGAAGCAACCTGCGATGCCGTCGCCGCCCGTGCCATGGACAACAAACCCGAAGAAGTCGCCCGCGCGTTAGGCCAAACAGCATTAGCCATGCACGGTCAGACATGGCCGACCGCCGGGGCGCTAACATGGGCACAACCTTCTCACGAAACAAAAAACCAAGGCGTCGCCGAGCGCATCCGTCGCCTGATCGACCCACGCAAACACGTCGCCGGCCCGGTCCCCTGGCACCTCCTGGCCGTGCTCTTAATCGTGATCGCAGGCGTCGTCGCCGTGTTCCATCAGACCACGTCTGTGGTGATCGCTGCGGTACTTGATGGGAAAGAGCACATTGAACAGGTCGAACGCATCGCCAAAGAGTACGGCTCGCCGTTGGACGACATCACCGCAAACTCTCCGACAGTCACCATATCCGGGCGTGTAGTCATGCCCGACGGGACGCCACCGAAGACTAGAATCCATGTCACTATTTCATCACAAAACAAAGGTTCGAACTACACAACCGGCGTATCTGTCAGCCACGACGGCGGGTTTTTCCGAGACGCTGACCTGCCCGCTGGCAAGATTACCGTCAGTGCCCGCGCCGAGGGCTTTGGCGTGACAGTGCTGAAACCGTTCTATTGCAAACCAGGCGAGACAATAGATGGCTTGGTGGTCAAACTACAATCAGGCTACGAAGCAAACCTACTCCTGACCGATCCCAACAGGAAACCTGTCCCGAATGCAACAATAAAAACAACCCTATGGATCGGTAATACCGGCAAGGGTGGCCCCGAACCACCGCCCACCGATGAATATGGCCGAACGACACTGCGCGGCCTCACTGAATACCCAATCGAACTGAGAATTACCGCCAAGGGCTACCAATACTTCACGCAACGATACACGCCCAAGCCGGACGAGACGATCACAGTTGTATTGCTACCCAGCCGCCCAATGCACGGGCTGGTTGTCGATGCGGCGACCGATCGGCCCGTGCCGGACGCCGAAGTCAGACTCATAAGCGGGATGGGGGCAGGCGGACGTGACCCTCGAAGCAGCTACAACCCTTACGATCCCGAGGCCATTACTGATTCCTCCGGAAAATTTGAATTGGACGACTTACCCGATGGTGAAGAGCTTAGTTACTGGTTCGCAGCCGAGGGGTACCGTCCGCAAATCGTATGGGACATCCAAGCCGGCCAAACCAAACGGACCATTCGGCTTCTTCCAAAGATCGAACTGACCGTGAAAATAATCGGCCCACTGGATCGACTCGATACTGATAAGCAAGGACAGCCGATCGTCTCCTACCACCAAAGCCTGAGAATGAAGCCGCATAGCACTTATAGCGGCGGTGGAAAAATCGTCATCACACCCACCGACACCGGCGGCGTAGCGACACTCGACCGTTACATCCTCGATAACGAACTGACCATCACCGCCGGACCACGCATTGTCAAAGTCCCCAACCCCACGACCGTCCAAGGGCCGATCGTAATCGACCTGCGCCCCGAAGCTGATCCGGCGGTGCAACAACGCCAAGTCATCCTGCAACTCCATGCCCCCGAAGGCTGGCCCGAACCGACCGGCACGCTAAAGATGAATCACGCCAGCAACGGCGCACGCCGCAAGCTCGTCATCTTGCCGATCGAAAACAGCCGGATCACGTTTGACATAGCAACTTCGGCCAACACACCCGGGACGATAAACTACGGCCCGATCAAGGCAGCCGGGTACTGGGTTGCCAAACAACACAGCATCGAAGTGTTGCCGGGTGATGAGGCGTTGGTGATCGACGTACCCTTGATCCCCGCCGGGACGATCTATGGCCGGGTGCTGGACGAACGCGGTGAGCCGGCCACAGACGTTCGGCTAAATATCACCACGATCAATCCGCCGGACCTGCCAGATAATCAACGCATCAACCCCAACGATTACAACAACGTGGAGACCGGACCCGACGGGCGATTCATCATCGACGCACTACCGCTTGGTGGGCGCTACCGTATCACAGCACGCAACCATCTGGTCGGCATTGAGACTTACGTTTTCACCAAGCCGATCACCCTTGATGCGAATACACCCACGCAAGACGTTGATCTGGTCATGCCCGACGGCACGGATGTCACCGTCACCGTGATCGATCCCGAAGGTCAGCCGATACACGGTGCCAAGGTTCGGCTCGATTACACAGACGGGAACCACGGCCACAGCAGCGCCAATATCCGCACCTACGCTCTGGGCAAAGCAGTCATCCGCCGTGTGAATTTCGATCTACCCGTAACCTACAAGCTCACCGTCGAGCCTACCAAGGGTTACACCGGCGAGGTTGTGACACTCAAACGAAACAACACCACCCCAACCATCCAACTCAAGCCGGGCCTCGAACTGCAAGGCATCCTTCTCGATGACACCACCGGCCAACCGCTGCCTAACCGTACAGTCACGCTCCGCGCGGCCTACAAAAGTGATGCGATCTATAAAGACCAGATACAGGTATCCACCAACGCCCAAGGGCGTTTCGTGTTCCGTGGGCTGGAGCCTGTCACCTATCAACTCAACGCAGACCGAACCGCCTCCGCAGGCTCGACCGTCACAACACTGTCTGACGGCCGCTACCGCATCCAGTCCCCCAGCAATAGGGATTGGATAAAAGAAAGCTCCGTCCAACTCCCCCAGCTCGCCACCGAACCGTTTGAGTTGCGCGTCGTGCCTTACTGAATCGAAAGAATCGTGCCGAAAAAGTAGCCACAAAGAGGCACAAAGAGGCACAAAACACACAAAATAAAAGCCGTGCCACAACCCACATGATGCACAGCGAGTCCCTCCAAAATTTGTGTATTTTGTGCCTTTTTGTGGCCCATCCCTCCGGAAGTTCGTCGGCTGATCATACGCTTGAGTCACGAAGCAGCGTGCGTCGGCTGATCCAAACTCAGCACCTGTTCCTCAGCGTGGTAACTGCTGCGAACCAGTGGCCCGGACTCGACGTGGCCGAAGCCGATGTCTTCGCCGATGCGTTTGTATTGGGCGAACACCTCGGGCGTGACCCACCGTGTGATCGGCAGGTGATTCCGCGTCGGCTGAAGGTATTGTCCGATGGTCAGGATGTCACACGATGAGCCATCGACGACATCTTCCATGAGTTGCGTGACTTCGTGGTCTTCCTCGCCGATGCCGACCATGATCCCGGTCTTGACGCGCAGCCCCTGGTCCTTGCCTCGGCGGAGCAACTCAATCGAGCGGTCGTACTTCGCCTGTGGCCGAACTACCTTGTACATTCGGCGGACGGTTTCCATGTTGTGATTCAATATGTCCGGGCGAGCATCGATGACTTTTTGCAACGCATCCCAATCCCCACAGAAGTCGGGGATCAGCACCTCGATCGAAGTTCCCGGCGACTTCTCACGGATCGCATAGATCGTTTCCGCCCAGAGGCCCGCACCACCGTCGCTAAGCTCGTCGCGGTTGACGCTGGTGATTACGATGTGTTTGAGCCGCATCAGGGCAATGGCTTCGCCGACGCGCCTTGGTTCGTCGGTGTCGAGCGTCGTGGGTCGGCCTGTCTTGATCTGGCAGAAGCCGCAGGAGCGTGTGCAGACATCGCCGAGGATCATGATCGTGGCGGTGCCGCGTGCCCAGCAGTCGCCCATGTTCGGGCACTTGGCGGACTCGCAGACGGTGTGGAGCTGATGCTCATCGACCAGCGACCGCAGCCGTTGATACCCCTTGCCGCCGGGGAGTTTGGCGCGGAGCCAGTTGGGTTTTTTGCGCTTGATAAAGTCCAACGGCACCGCGGTCGGGGCGTTGTCCAGAACCTGGTTACTAAGGGAGAATGGCTTCACAGCCAAGGCAGTTTAGCCGGTTGAGAGGCGGTGACAACCCGCAAAATAAACAACGCCCACACGGGGTGACGTGCGGGCGTTGTTGAGGGGTGTTTTATTTGATGCCGAGTCAGTCGAAGCCGGTTCAGGCATTACTGACTTCGATAAACCGTTCGACGCTGGCGAGGTCACGCAGGACCGAGAGGGTGGCGGTGATGGTGCCAGCTTCACCCAGGACACCCTTGACCGGGTGCTGCTTGATGACGCGGCCGCCGTAGAGCCTGCCACCGCGACGGCTTGGGCTGTAGTTCTTTTTGCGGATTTTACGTTGGCGATCGTTCTCTGCGTAGACCACGGGATCCTTCTGGAAGACACGCACGAGGGTCTTGCTGGCAGCGGCATTGGTCGGCTGCTTGACGATCTTGACGGTGATTTTGCTGCCTGGGGCGATTTTATCGAGCATGGTTGGGCCTTTCGGTCTCTTTGGAAGGGCCACCGGATACATCGATCGGGGCCTGAATCGAGCCGGGTATTGTGGCGAAAATCGTGCTTTGGGTCAAATCCGGAGTTTAGGGACTGGGGGGTTATGGGTTGGAGCGTGATTTATAGCATTCTGCACGGATTCCCTACTCGCCAAGGAGTCGTTCGGCCCGCGTTGACCAAGCATCGTCGAAGGCCATAACAAGAGCGGTATAACACACATACGCCGCGGTTGGATCTGAGTTGTCTGCTTCATCTCCACACAACCACGCTTCAAGTTCATCATCGATCGAACGCAATAACAAGCAGAAATCTTCGAGTAATGGCTCTGGCGTGTTTTTGATCATCTGCATACGATCTTCTTCGTCCGTTAGGCCCCAGATTTCGGCGTAGTGTCGGATGCAGCGAAATTGTGCTGGTATAGTCGATTCATCAAGTGGGGTAAGCCTGTTGTGGATCATCACTTCGCCGAAGGCTTCCTTGATTTCCTCGCATAACCATATCTTGTGTGGTGTTTCCATGCTGGATGTCTCTATCACAATTAGGAATTTGGTTTGTGCAGATTACGGCATCCGGCACTAATTCTGACCCGTGCTTTGATTCATACTGTCCAACCTCCCTTGCCCGGTTCTTCCTTGCGCCCTTCGCGCCTTGGCGGGTACATTCTACTCACCCTCTCAAACAACGCCGATGGTGTGCCGATGTCGGCGACCTTGACTTGGCCGAGGCAGGGTTTTGCTGCGGGGTTGTTGAAGCCGAGTTTGGAGGCTTTGTATCATTGCCATTACCGTTGACGTTTCTTGGTTCGAGGCATGGCATGTACTCCAGATGTCGCCGTTAAACGGCTGCTGAGCACACACTACGCCGGATATAGTCACAGACAAGTGGGGAAGGCCAGATCTATTCTGCACGGTGTTGCTTCTTCATCAAGGAGTCCTTTCCGGCCTATAGCCGAACGAATTTTCTCCTAATCCCTGGATCAGATTTTAGGAGGTGGTCAGGTGAAGCAGGCAGGGACGCCTTGCTGCTTGATTTCGACCGTGCCTCCAAATCTTGTGCTCCACGGGGTCATGGTGTTAAACTAGCCGCCAAGGACCGGCGGTGTAGCTAGACGAAGGCTATATGTGAAATGCCGGATAAAAGACCCCCATGCCTGCAGGCACGATAGACCCCAGCCAAAACAACCCACCATCCTTTCTTTTGTCAAAGACGCACCCAATCTTTGCTCACTTGTGGGGCTGGCCTGCTCGATCTTCGCCATCTACTTCGCCATCCTGGGCGTCTATCACGCGGCAATGATCGCCATGATCTGGGCGGTTGCCTTTGACTGGGGCGACGGGCTGATTGCACGACGGATGAAAGGGCGCACGGGCAACGACCGGGCCTTCGGCGGGCACCTTGATACACTCATCGACGTCGTAAGCTATGGGGTCGCACCGGCCGTGGTTCTTTTAAGCTACGGGGAATTCAAACCCATCTTTCTACCAGCCGTTTTTTTTATGATCGCTGCCAGTACAGTAAGGCTGAGTTTTTTCAAGACCTTCGGCTTATCCGGCGGGTCAAAATACACCGGTCTCGCGTTGGACAACAACAGCATAATTTATGTTTTTGTCTTCTTGTTTGCAGATTTTTTTAGCGTGGGTGCCTTCTCTGTCATTCTGTATATCAGCAGCTTGGGGATCGCGGCCTTGAATGTATCCCAGATCAAAACGCCCAAGCTTTCTGGGAACCCGATCAACGTCTTCATCCTTGCGTTTTACACGCTTGGCATAACGGGGATCTACGGATGGAAACTTTTATAGGTTGCAACGCTCCGAGATGAGCTTGATCACATAAACCACCTTAACTCAGGAGTTCAAGGGAACGATGATTGTCTATACTGTCGGTACATTTGACTTGTTGCACGTCGGCCACCTTGCTTTGCTGGAGTACTGCAGAACAATAGGCGATGTCGTGGCGGTAGGTATTGCTTCTGATAGTGTGGTGAATTCTTACAAACCCAATGTGCCGGTGATCTCTCTCGAACAGAGAGTGGAGATGCTGAAGTCTTTACGCTGCGTCGATATTGTGCGCCCCTACCACGAACTCGAATATGTGTCGGGTTGCAAAGAACTGGATGTCGATATCTTCGTGATTGGAGAAGATTGGGGAAGCAAACCCCATAACCTCGCGGTGGAGTCTTACTTAAAAGACGAAGGGAAGAAGGTGGTCCAAGTCCTGTACAACCCCCGGAACTCATCCACTTCAATCAAGCAAGACGTCATCGCCCAGTATCGCCGAGGCAAGTATATGGAAAAAATGGTCGTGAAAGAGCAGGCAATCGGGCAGCGGAAGGCCGGGGCAGAGGCCGCGATGCCCCGGAACGTGTTACCTAAGAACATGTGCGAGACGTCTCGATTCTCGCCGATGATTGAGTCATAACAAGGACGTCTTACCGCTGGGGCCTGACCGATGCGCAGTGGATGCTCTTCGAGCCGTTGATCCCCAAGCCGCTGCCCGGCGGTCGGCCCCACTCGGTCGCGATGCGGCGGGTGGTCAACGCCATCCTTTATCTCAGTCGCTCGGTCACCCTCACCGGCCCACGAGCGGTTCTCTTGAATAAACGCAAATCTCATGGCTGCTCCTTCGCGAAGAACATCGCCGCTTTTTTAAGATTTCACACTCCATCCGAAGCTCCGCGTTCTCCTTGCGCAGACGACGCAACTCTGCCCGCACCACACCCTCGCCCTTAGGCTCAAGCCCCGCTTCCTGGGCATACTTCTTGGACAGCCATTATCCTGTCCCGGCCCCGTGTCCACCCTTCGCGGGGAAGGTCACCCCTAGATCAGTTTCTCAGCCGATCGATCAGCCCGGGTGGCACGCCGATGTCGGCTACCTCGACTTGGCCGAGGTAGGGTTTTGCTGCGGGGTTGGTGAAGCCGAGTTTGGGGGCGACGAAGGTGATGGTGAGGTCGGCGTGGATGGCGTCTTGAGCGGATTTGCCGGTGTCGCAGTCGAGGCCGGAGGGGAGGTCGATGGCGATGACCGTGGGGGCGCGGTCAGCGGACCGAATGGCGTTGATGGCTTGGATCAGGTGGAGCATGTCGGGTCGGAGGTTTCCCTGGAAGCCGGTGCCCAGGAGTGCGTCGATGATGAGGTCGGGGGGGGAGGAAACGCTGGAAATAGGAGGGGGGAAAGAGTCGGATGAGTTTGGAAAAACGGGATTGGGTAGGTCGGGGGCGGGTTGAATGTTTAGGCCCATGTTTTTGCAGATGGTGGCGTTGATGGCGGCGTCGCCGATGAGTTGGTCGATGGGTTTGGTAGCGATGATTTGGATGTGGCATCCCTGGTTGTGCAGGTGTCGGGCGATAACGTAGCCGTCGCCGGCGTTGTTGCCTCCGCCGCAGAAGATGAGGGCGCGGGTCAGGTCGCGGTACTGGTCTGCCATGAAACGATTGATGGCGGCGACGGCGTTGAGGCCGGCGTTTTCCATGAGGACGATGCTGGGGATACCTAACTCAGTCATCGCGAGGTGGTCGATCTTTCGGGCTTGCTGGCGTGTCAGGTTTATCATTTTTTCACTACACCCGGTTGGATCATAGTTGAGCCTTGTGAATAAACCCACCGGATACCCCACCGAAGCACCGGGGCGGTGCATCAGTGGGCTTTGTTGGGCGTATTTCAAAGATAACAGTTGTCATTTGGTCCAGAAACAGACAGAATACGTTATGCGCATCGATCTGCGTACCCCCCAGAGACAGCGGCTGTTCACGGTGAACGTGGACCCGGCCAGTCCGCCGACTATGGTCAGGCCTGACGGCATGGCGGAGGGGCATGCTGTGCACCTGAACTGGGACCGGGCGTTTGATGATGAACAGCACCTGCGACACTGCCCGGCGTGCGGCTGCGAAGATCTTTATGTCCGTCACGAGATGCCTCGGCTGACCGCGTTTGTGATGGTGGCGATGGCGGCGGTGATCGCGATTGTGATGCTGGGGCTGGGCCGACTCACGCACGCGCTGATCGTGCTGGGGGTACTCGGGCTGATCGATGCGGGTGTGTATTTATTTTTCAGCGGGAAGGTGCTGGTGTGCTACCGCTGCCGAAGCGAGTACCGGGGTATGCCGATCGGTGGTGACGCCAAGGGGTGGGAGGCTGGGCTGGACGATCGTTACCGCCGGGCTGCTGGGGGATCGTCGGCCTCGTCTTCGGTTGGGGGCAAGGGCGGCACCGCGGCGTGATGCTGGCTGTGGAGAAAGAAGAATAACACAGAGTCACAGAGGCACCGAGAAGAAGTGGTCCGCAGATTTCACTTCGTGGACCTTCGGTGTCGCAGATGACGCAGATTAAGAATGCGGGCGTGTGTTCAGGTCTTCATCCTGATCTGTGGAATCTGTGTAATCTGTGGATAGTTCCTCCGGTTTTTGTTTAACCGTGATTCAATAACACCACGACGTGGCAGGCGATGGCGCGGTTTTCGCCGAGGGCGTCGACGCGCTCGTGGGTTTTGCCTTTGATGTTGATTTGGGAAGTGTCGCAGGTGAGGAGGTTAGCGAGATTTTGTTTGATGGTTGGTTTGTGCGGGCTGAGTTTGGGGCGTTCGAGGATGACGGTGATGTCGATGTTGCCGAGGGTGTAGTTGGCGTCATTCATCCGGTTGACGGCTTCTTTGACGAAGATATGGGAGTCGGCGTCTTTGTATTTTGGGTCGTTGTCGGGAAAGAGTTGGCCGATGTCATCCTGGCCAAGCGCGCCGAGGATGGCGTCGGTGACGGCGTGATAGACGACGTCGCCGTCGGAGTGCGCAGCGCAGCCGCGGTCGTACTCAAGCTTGACCCCGCCGATGATCAGCGGGAGGTCGGGCTCGAGGCGGTGCAGGTCGTAGCCGTGGCCGATGCGGGGATGGTTCATTATGGTGAGGCCTTTGTTTCGGTGGCGGCCTGTTGAAGCTGTTGCTGTAGTGAATTTTGGCGTGCTGCGGCATCGTACATTTGTTTGAAATACGAATTGTATTGATCGCGTATCGCATCGCTGTTAAAGACAAGTCCCTCAGCACTGATGGACCATTGGCCGTGAGCGGCGTCAAGTGTGTTGATCAGGCCACGGAAGTTTACGATTAGGTCTCTGTCCGTCTGGCGAAGTTTTGATACTATGTCTGGTCGCGCTGTCTCCCACCACCCTTTTAGAAATTCATCCACAAACTCTTCGTTGAAATTCAACAATTCTAGTTCTCTACGCATTTCAGGATGCAACGAGGCGTACGTCGTGGCGAGCCGCTCGTTCGCCTCAGCAAATTCGTCGATCATCTGTAACCTATCCGGGATCGTCTCACGGTCGAGCATCGTCGCAGCGTTAATCCCTCCGGCATCATTAAAACGCTTAGAAGAGGCAAGGTAAGCTTTCAATGGCTCTTCCAGTCGGCGCATTACCTTAGTAGCCGCAGCGAAGACTTGAGCCTGCTGGCCGGTACTTTCTCTACCAATAGCCTCGAAGTCACTTATATTCTGGCCAAACAGATCAACCGCCTCGGACATAACGTCTTCACCCGACAATGCGCGATCAATTATATCCGCCTGCTGTTCACTATGGTCTGATACAACACTATCGAATTTTTCTAACGCCTTGTCATTAGCTTGCCGGTCTGCTACATTCAGACTGTTCAAATAGGCGAAATTGATCAAGGACAGCATAACGATGCACGTCGCGGTGGCTAACGACCGCCTCCCACGTGTTATCTTCCACATCAGCCAGGCAGGTCCGATCGAGAAAAGGATCGTCCCGGTGATGCCAGCCATCATATCGGTCACCCAAAGCATGCCTTGGTCGTGCTTCATTTCATACAGGCCAACATATACTCGCCCAGCACAAGCAAGTCCCACCAGAGCGAAGGCGATCGGGTTGAGTGAAAACCTGGGCTTGCTGCGCTCCAGCGGATCAGGAGCCACCGTGTCAGCCGCAGCCGAGGGCAAATCTTTTTTGTCTGATGGATGGGTCGGTGGATGCATAGAAAGATTTCCCGTGAGTGTGAAAGAGTCTATTTTAGACCGTATTCTTTGAGTTTTCGATACAGCGTCCGCTCGCCGATGCCGAGCATTTGTGCGGCTTGTTCGCGGTTGCCGGCGGTGACTCGTAGGGCGTCGCGGATGGCTTTCTTTTCGATTTGGTCGAGACTCATCCCCCCGCCCCCGGTTCCGAGGGCGTCGGGGGAGCCTGCTGAGTCGGCGTTGGCGGCTTCGCGGATTTCGGGGGGGAGGTGTCTTGGTTCGAGTTTGCCGGTGTCGTCGATGACGACCATGCTTTGGATGGCGTTCATGAGTTGGCGGACGTTGCCGGGCCAGTCGTGCTGCATCAGGGCCATCTGCACGTCTTCGGCGATGGTGGGGATGGGTTTTTCCAGTTGCCTGGCGTAGTGGGCGACGTAGTGCTGGACCAGCATGGGGATATCTTCACGGCGTTCGCGCAGGGGTGGGAGGTGAAGCTCGACGCCCTTGATGCGGAAGTAGAGGTCGCCTCGGAATTTTCCTTCTTCGACGAGTTTTTCCAGGTCGTGGTTGGTGGCGGAGACGAGGCGGACATCGACGTGGGTGGTTTTGTTGGCGCCGAGGCGGACGACTTCGCCGGATTCGAGGACACGGAGGAGTTTGGCTTGCATGTCGGCGGGCATGTCGCCTACTTCGTCGAGGAAGAGTGTTCCGCCATCGGCAAACTCGAAGCGTCCCTGGCGATCTTTGTCAGCGCCGGTGAATGCGCCTTTGACGTGGCCGAAGAGTTCATCTTCGAGGATGGAGGCGCTTAAGCCGGCACAGTTCAGGGGGACGAAGGGGTTTTTGGTGCGTTTGGAATTGTTGTGAAGTGCCTGGGCGACGAGTTCCTTACCTGTGCCTGATTCGCCGGTGATGAGAACGGGGATGTTGCTGGGTGCGACCTGGCGCATGGTGGTGATGAGCGATCGGATGGAGGGTGCGGTGCCGATGATGCCCTCGAAGCCGAACTGCTCGTCGAGGCGTTGGTGGAGTTGCGTGTTTTGAGCGCGGAGCATGACGGCCTGGATGGCGTGGTCGCAGAGAGTGCGGAAGACGCTGAGGTCCAGTGGTTTTTCGATGAAGTCGTAGGCGCCGCCCTTGATGGCTGCCTTGGCGGTGGGGACGTCGCCGTGTGCGGTGACCATGATGGTCTCGGCGTCGGGTTGGCTTTGTCGAGCGATGGCGAGGACTTTTTGGCCGTCGTCGGGGTTATCCATGACCAGGTCGGTGACGACGAGGTCGAACTGGCCGTGCTTAAGCTCGTCGGTGGCGGCGTCGAGGTTGTGGACGAGTGTGCAGACGTGGCCCATCCGGCGTAGGGCCTCGGCCATGACCTCGGCGTGGTCGGGTTCGTCGTCCACAATCA
>JAJRRS010000117.1 GCA_024279275.1 Planctomycetota bacterium
CTACCTAAGCAACCGTATCTTCGCTGATCAGGACGAACTGTGGGACGCATGCGTGGTGGCCTGGAACCACCTGGGTCCCCAACGCCTGGCCAGCATCTGCCACACCGATTGGGTCGCGCTGGAATTAAGATGAAGGCGTATCATACCAATCTCGAAAAAAATTCGTGCGTATATGAATCCCCGTTCTTAGAATAGATCAACAATACACACCACATCCAGGCTTGCCGTTTAGCGGCGGATCGCAGATCCGCGTGTGGGCTTAACGGGCCAGGTTCCCCGATCATATATTTCGAGCTGCGCTTGGTCGCACGAAAATTAAACGGGATGGGTATAATACGAATTCCAGTTAATCCTAGCGCGTTTACGAAACGCACGGCCCACCTGTGTTTAGCCCGGTCGCTTGCGACCGGTACTGGCCGCAAGCGGCCAGGCTAAGCGAACAATGTTTCTGGAACCCCGGCACGATCAGCCGTTGAACGCGCGAGGAGTAACCTGAATCCGTATATGCAGTAACAAACGATCTGTCTTGACACAGATAGCCCGCCCGTAACGCGGGCGCGGTCATAGCACCCTACGCAAACAACACCACCGTCAGCGTCCAACATATCCCCGCCAACACAGCCGCCGCCGTCGCCGGAATGAGTTGCGTGCGCACATGATCCATCAGGTCCGCCCCCGTGGTCATCGAGCTAAGCACCGTCGTATCTGAGATCGGCGAACACTGATCCCCATACACGCTCCCATTAAGGATCGTCGCGAAGCAAACCATCATGAAGAGTTCGGGATGCGCCAGATTGTGTTCGGTCGCGATCGCCCAAGCCAACGGCATACCCAGCGGGAACGCAACCGCATACGTCCCCCAACTGGTCCCAGTCGAAAACGCGATCACCATCGTCAACACCTGCAGCGTCACCGGCAACGCCCAGTACGGCAAAGATTCACCAAGCTGATCGACCAGATACATCCCCCCGCCCGCTTCCTTGCTGACAGCACCCAACGTGATCGCAAGCATTAAAATAATCGACGCAAACACCACACCCTTAAACCCCTCGCCCAACCCCCCAACCAGGTCCACGAGTTTCATCCCGCGGCAAAGCGCAATCACTGCCGACAACATCAGTGCCGAAGCAAACGCCCACCGCACATTCGGCGAACCCGTCGCAATAAACGTACCCACCGCGATCGCAATCAAGATACCCAACGGCAAAAAGAACTCACTGACACGGGGCACATATCCCGTCGGAACATTACTCGCCTGTAATTCTTTCGCGCTCAACGGCTTGGCATCCGGCGCATCTAACTCCCCCGTCTCACGCGCCCGCTTGATCGCCGCACGGAACCGACCACCCAATATCGGCGCTTTATCCACCGCTAACAACAACGTCCCGATCACCGCGAATATCCCGTAAAAACTCAGCGGAACACTCTTGAAAAAGAACGCCAACCGGTCCGATTCAGTCGCCAAAAACGCCACCCCGGGCACATAAATAAACGCCTGAACATAAGCAGGCCAGGCATTAAACGCGATCACCGACGCGATCGGGCTGGCCGTCGAATCGACAATATAAGAAAGCTCCTCGTGGCTGACCCTCTGCTGATCGGCGATCGGCTTAACCGTCGTACCCACCAACACCGTACTCACCGTCCCGCCCTGAAAAAAAATCACCCCAAGGCCCCACGCCACCAGCTTCGCCGATCGGGGACCACGCACAAAATGCTTCGTCATCCACTGGGCAAACGCCTGCGCCGCACCGGTCCGTGACCAGACACCCATCAACCCACCCAACAGCCACAGATATAAAAGCAACACACCCGCCGCGTTCTTCGTCGCCAGACTGCCCAGGATGGCCGAGTCAATCAGGTCGTACAGCCCGCCAACCAAGGCCCAAAGAGATAAAAGAACACCCCCTAAATCGGCTGAGAAAAAATGCTCACCCAAGTCAGCCCAGCCCAGGCTGTTAACCCCAAGCATAAAAACACCCACAACAATCCCGCCGAACAGCGAAGTCAACGGCTCCTTGGTCAACAAACACAACGCGATCGCCACCGCCGCCGGCAACAACGACCACGGGCCCCAGTGCTTCGCCGCCGTGACACGTTCGTAGATGACCACCGCCTCCCCACCGACCGTCCGTTCACTCGCGACGATCTCCTCCAATACCGCCGGCTCCTCGCCCGGGCCAAGCAAGGACAACGTCTCATCAGTCAGCCTCGCCTCCCCCACCGACGTGACCTCACCGAGTTGCGTCTCCTTTTCACGAACGATGTAGACCAATTCCCCGTCATCATTTCGGCTCACATCTAACGCCGTCCGCTGCACACTCCAGGTCGGCGTGACATACAACCCGACCATCACCGCAGCAACCAACGCCCCCACCGTCACCCACAACGCCGCTCGACTCGGGTGAAACAAGCCCCAAAGTGAAGTCGTCTTCACCCGGGTCATCGTCTCGTCGGTATCGCCATGAGGCACGTCGGGTTTATGCTCAGCCATCGTGTCAGCTTATCGCACCCCGCGCCACCACACCAAATAGTTGCCCGCACAGCCACCCACCCGCCCGTCAAAAGAGCGCTTACCCCCTTGTACCTAAGCGCCTATAATACCCCATTGAATCCGAACCCAGACGACCCGGAGCCGACCGCTCATGCACATGAAAGCCAATGACAAAGACCTCGGGCCTGAAATCGTGCCCGTCAAGTTCATCCTCGAAGACCCCGAACCGCTCACCGGCAAGCACGAGAAAGAGATCAACCTCAAAGCCGCCATCGGCGAATCCATCCTCGAACTCGCCCTGGACCACGGCATCAACATCGAACACGCCTGCGGAGGCGTCTGCGCCTGCTCCACCTGCCACGTCTTTATAGATAAGGGCGAAGAATGCTTCGACGAGGCCGAAGACGATGAACTGGACCGCATCGACGAAGCCCCCGGCGTCGAACTCAACAGCCGGCTCGCCTGCCAGGCCATCGTCAAACGCGAAGGCACCATCCAAGTCCGCATCCCTCAGTGGAACCGCAACGCCGTCAAAGAAGTCCCGCATTAGGGGGGCGGGGTCTGGGGGCCAGGGTATGGGGATCAGGGCGCAAGCAAAACGTCTTATACGCCTTCATCTTAATCCCAGCGCGCATGTACGGCGCATGTTAGGCATTGCGCTATGGGTGGGTTGGTGCGATGATGTGGCCTTCACGACACGGAGGTCCACGCCATGCATATCCAAACACAC
>JAJRRS010000118.1 GCA_024279275.1 Planctomycetota bacterium
GTGAACTCAAGGAGGTTCAATCCAGTGATGCCAACGGTCTGCGCAGCCGAGTGTTCGAGCTTTGCGACCTATGGGGAGAAACGATTTCGCAATCGCTGGATACGGTCTGGCAACTGAATCCGGATGGCTCTCTGATCTCGCGCCCCACGGGGAAATTGATGGTCGGGCAGGACAGCAACCGATCTGCGAACAAATTCAATATCAATGGGATTCTGGTACACGTTATCGAAAATGGATCGGGATCGAGTTGGTCTGTCCAATCTACCTTGGAAACAATCTCCGCGTCGGCTGGATTGAACTTGTCTCTAACAGGGTTGCCTCGGGAGATAGCCAACGTAGACATTGTCGAAACAATCGATCTAACTCGGCCCGTTTCCGATGCCCTTAAGAGTCTGCTTGAACCTTACGACCTTGTGATCCAGCGAGCTATAACGCGTCAAGGTGGCGCAATCACAGAATATCGTTCGGTACGCCCCATCTCATCAGGACGCCCGATACATATTGTATGGGGGGATGATGCCCGGCCTCTGGGGGATGCCTTGAAGGTTAAGGTCGATCGTCCCGCGCAACCAGCGCAGCTATGGATCGCCCGGGCTGACGGCTGGCTGGTCGAATCGACCTTTAGCCTGGTCGGCGGATGGGACCCCACATTAGAAGGCCAGGCGGATGATGAATACGACAAAAACAAGAGCAGCAACTTCACGACCTATGCTGATGTCTACCGCAAATGGGTGCTGAATGAAGACGGCTTCTATACCGGATCACCTTATAACGGAGGCCCGGCGTTTGATCTGACATCGTTCTTTGCAGGAGGCGTTATTGATCCCCAGCCCCTGAAATTGCAATCCAATCTAACGCGTGATGGTTTTGGCGTACCGTTCAATCCGATCATTGAGATGAGTACCGATAGCGGATCGACGTGGTCGGTCTTTCCCAAGTCAACGGCGATCCTGAATGATCGGGCGGGGGTCTATCTTAGTCCCACAACTCTGCCCCTCACCTTTCTGGCCGCGGCCAAATCAGGCTTGGCCCGCGTGCGCGTGACGGCGAGCCTGCAAAGCCCTGTGCGCATTGAAATCCCAAGGTGGCACGGCAATGCCTTTGCCACAATCCTCCCGCCGCTTGTGCTCGACTTGTCAGACAGGTTTCGTTTTCAGCGTGTTGATTCGGGCAGCATCCACTACGCAGGTATTACTGCGGGATCGCTGGTTGCGGATGAAGTGGATCACAGCAACCCGATGCTCGATTGGCTTGTGCAGAGGTTGAGTCGTCGTATGCAAAGCGGGCGGGCCACACTGGAACTTGCCGGGGCCTGGCCATTACTTCGGCCCGGAGACAGCTTGCGAGAAGTCCGTGGCCCGGGTGTGGCGGTCGATGGTCAGGCGCAGGCTCTGACCCTTTTTGGTGCTTCGGTGCTTGCTTGTGAAACCTGGTTCACAAAGCGGCAACGCAACGGAAGAGTAACCCGGCTCGACCTGTCTTTTTAAGTAGCAATAGGAGCAATCATGCCGGTTGAATTTGTACAGCCCCTGACTCAGTTCGGCGTGGCCGGCCTGATGGGTCTGCTCTGGGTGTGGGAGCGCCTGATGTCGCGCAAGCGTGAAACGCAACTCAACGAAGCCCATCAACGCATGATCCAAGAACACCACGAACTAAGCGTCCTGGTCAAACTTGTACGCCAGAACACCCGTGCGATGGTCCGTTTTGACCAAACACAGCAACAACTCAAGGAACTACTGGAGAAGATGAATAATGAGATTGCCCGTAAAGCCGCATAGATATGCTGTATCCATTTGGTTTGTAATGGCTACAGCTCTGGTTCTTGGAGGTTGCACGACCCCGCCTTCGGTGGCCCCGTTGCTGCGCGTCACCGAGCAGGCTCTGTTGCGGGAATCTGACAGGCTGCGGGATGACGCAGAACGTGACGCGGAATATGTTCGCCAGACACTTCGAATATTGGAAGACGCCTACAGCCGGGACCTGGACCAGGTTGAATTTTTAACGCCCGACTGGGTGCGGGAGGCCACGTCGGTTTACGTCACAGCCCGAGAAATAATCATCCGACATCAGAACGCGCTGGCCCGAGAACGCAACCACCGTTCGGACAATCTCAAGACAGCGGCCTTGGCGGCGAGGCGGGCCATCGTCTTAATCGAGCAGCAGGACCGGTTGCTCAAGGGGGCTGTTGACCAAGACCTTCGGCGGTTGATGTTTATGGCAGGCTGGAATCGAGAGGAACCCGGACAATGACAACACATAATCTGCACAGCCTTGTCAACGAAAAAATAAACCTCCGATGGTCCGAGTGGGCCACGAGACACCCGCAACTCGCTTTAGCTATCGACCGAACCCGGTTGGTTGAATCGACGGTTGACCTGCTGCGGGAGGACCCCGCCTTCATTAAGGCGATGCGTGAAGCCGACCTCGATGAGGCCCGGCTCACCCTGGCGGCGAACATCATCGATCGTGCGAATCAGATAATCCGCGATGCGCTACCACTCTAGTAGCCCGTCACACAAACAAACAGGATCAGGTTTTTTAATAGGAACAGATACGATGCCTCAATCTCCAAACCCCAGACCGCGTTGGACCAGCCGTAAGTTTATTATGGCGATGTCGGCTCAGGTGACAGCGCTGATTGTCTTGTTCTGGCCCGGCCAGGAGCAGGCGATCATCGAGGCCGCCACGTCGGTCACCTCCCTGTTGGTCATCCTGGCGAGTTCACTTGGCTATGTGGCGTCCGAAGCCATGATCGATGCACGGCGATTGCCGAGGGATCTGGGTCAAGAGGCCAAACCTTGATCGCCATGCCGCACCAACGTATCTTCATGTTCTAATGAAGCGAGAATCCGCAATAATACCTGGTGGGCGTAACTTGGTGGCGCTGCTTTGCTCGTTGCTCTTGATGTCCATGTTGGGTTGCGAGACTGCCGGTTCGGCCTCGTCTAATACGGCCAGCCCCGAGGCGCCTGAAACGGGACAGCACTGGATGCCCGTCCCGACATCAATCCGCGTCTATCCTTCGACACGTTTCATCAAGGAGTCGGGCGATGCGATCCTTGAGGCACGGTTTGAGTTGTACGATGAGATGGGCGACCCGGTGAAGTATGCCGGCACGTTTCGGGTCGAGTTGTTCAGCGTCGATGAATCCCTTGGCAACACACCGCGCCGGCTTTTATATACATGGAACGCTGAGCTGTCGTCGCTTAGCCAGCAGCGCGAGCATTACGATCCAATCACCCGGGGGTATCTCTTCCGCCTGGGCGTAGATAACCTGAAGATCGCCAGGCAGACTACCTTGTTGAAGGTAGTGTTCACGCCAGTCGGCCGAGCAAGACTCGAAGCCGAGGCGGAAGTGCGATCTGACTGGTAGATGATAATGACACGATGATCGCGATCATGTACCGGCAATCGTCTTAGGCTAAACCAAGAGCGTCCCGCACCTCGTTCACCAGTGCCCGGGACTCGTCTTCACGGGCGGCCTCGGCAATGATGCGGATGATCGGCTCGGTATTGCTTGGTCGGACATGCACCCAACGGTCGGGCCAATCGATCCTGACGCCGTCCTGGGTATCGACTTTCTGTTGGGCGTATTTTTCTTTCAGCGTGGGGCCGATCTGATCGAGTAATTCCTGGCTGACGTCGGCCTTGTCCTTGACGATGGCGTAGGCGGGCGTCATAGCAACCAACGCACTAAGAGGCTTGCCACGCTTGGCCAGCATCTCCAGCAGCAACGCCATCCCCACGAGGCTGTCACGGACGCCGCAGACCTTGGGCCAGATGATGCCGCCGTTGCCTTCGCCGCCGAGTGTTGCGCCGCTTTGCTTCATGCCCGCGACGACATTGGCTTCGCCGACCGCGGTTCGGATGACCGATGCGCCGACGTTGGCTGCGATATCATCGACCATTCGGCTGGTGGACAGGTTGGCGACGATCTTGTCGCCGGATGTAAGCAGGTGCATCGCTGACAATGCCAGTGTGTACTCTTCGCCGATGTAGTTTCCAAGCTCATCGACCACAGCCAATCGGTCGGCATCCGGGTCCTGTGCGAAGCCGATCGCCGCCTGGTGTTGGGTAACTTTTTTGCAGAGTTCGGTCAGGTTTTCGCGGGTCGGTTCGGGCGTGTGAGGAAACAGGCCGGTCGACTCGGGGTACATGTGGATCAACTCAACGCCCAGGTTTTCAAGCAACGCCCGTGCTTCATCGCCGCCGGCCCCATTAACGCTATCGACCACAGCCTTGAGTTTCGCGGCGCGGATAGCGTTCACATCAATGTGTGGCAGGATACGATCAAGATGAACCTTCGTGCCTGTCAGGTCTTCATCGCAGGGTTGCAGCGACTTAACCTCGGCGTAAGCCAGGTCATTATTCTTGAACCGCTCGATGATCTGTTGCGCCTGGTCAGTCGGCGGTGCAGCGCCATCGTGTCGCAGTGCCTTGATCCCGTTCCAGATGACGGGGTTGTGGCTGGCGGTGACGACCATACCGCCCTGGGCGTTGTGGTGCCCGATCATGATCGCGATACCGGGTGTGCTTAATACCCCGACACGAGTGACCCGGCAACCCACAGCAGTCAGGCCCGCCGCCGCCGCCATCTCAAACATCTGGCCCGACGGCCGCGAGTCACGCCCCAGCACAACGTGCGGTGTCTTTATCCCGGTCGATTGTATAAGCCAACTGCCAAACGCCGATGCGTAGTTCGCCACGATCGGCGGAGTCAAGGATAAGCCCACAAGACCCCGCATCCCGCTTACACTCAACATCAAGGGCGCTTCGCCGTTCATCGTTATTTGTCTCGAAAAATAAGGGAGCTGGTCGTAATTGTCTTCAACGATACAACATGGTAACAATGGTTGGTCGTGAGCGCGTGCCTGTTGGCGATGATTCTCAATCAGTACCGTTAAACCATTCGCGTAGTTTCGCCAGTGTCACGCCAGCAAGCCCCGGCTCGACCCGGTTCGCCCGGCTAAGCGAGGAGGCCGGCCCGGTGGTCGCCAGGCCCAGTGTCATCAGGCCCGCGCCCCGGGCGGATTCGATACCCGCAGCGGTGTCTTCGATCGCCAGGCATTCGCTGGGGGTTAAGTTCAATCCGGTGTGCTTTTCGGCGAGTTGCTCGACCGCCATCCGGTACGTCGTGGGGTCGGGCTTGGACCTGATGACGTGGTCGGCTGAGACGATGATCTCGAACCGGTCACGCCTGTTGATGCTGTCGAGCATCAGTTCGATGTCCATGGTTGTGGCACCGCTGCTGATCGCGATGGGGATTTGGCTGTAGGCTTCATCGATCAACTCTACCGCACCGGGGATCGCGGCCGCACCTTTCCCGACCAGCTCATTAAATACAAGTTGCTTTTGCTGACGCAATTTCGCAACGTGTGATTCCTCAATGGGCATGCCTGCCTCTTTCAGGATCATCCGCATGGCGTCACGGTCATCGAAACCGATGTATTCACGGAGGTAGTGGTCGTAATCGAACGTGACCCCAAGACTTTTGCCCATCTCCAGGATTGCCTTGTAATGGATCGGTTCGGAATCCACCACCACGCCATCGAAGTCAAATACAATCGCTTTTAGCATGCGAAGAGTGTAGGGGTGTGTCGTGCTGTCGGCAAAACGACCTTCATGTTACGTCGGTCCGCCGGGATGCCCTATCATGTATGGATGCACGACGCGCAACCCACACGCCCCTTGCCGAGCTACGATGAAGCGTTGCGAGAAGTGCTGAAGCATGTCTCTACGCTGGGTGATGAGCGTGTTCCGTTGGGTGGGGCTTTGGACCGGGTGTTAAGCCAGGACATCGTTGCTGACCGGGATCAACCGCCGTTCGACCGCTCGGCCATGGATGGATACGCGGTACGCAGCGGCGAGGTGACGGCGGACTCATCACACAAGGTCGTTGCCACGATCCCTGCAGGAGCCGCACCAGACCCATCACACGATCTGAGCAGGGGAGTCGCCCGGATCGCCACCGGCTCATCGGTCCCCGGTGCGTATGACGCGGTGATCCCCGTCGAGCAGGCACAAGAAGATCAAGATGGCAATCATGTGCGGTTTTCAATCGAACAGGTCAAGCCCGGAGCCTGTATTCATCAGCGCGGTGCCGATGCGAAGGCTGGGCAGGTTCTAATCGCTTCGGGAACGATGCTAGGCCCGCGTCACGTCGGGATCGCCGCATCGGTGGGTGCCGTTGATATCCCGGTTATACGAAAGCCAAGCGTGTCCCTGGTCACCACAGGCGATGAAGTCCGTCCCCCGGCCACACCGACCGATGGGCTTACGCCACAACAGATACGAAACTCCAACGGGCCGATGATCGATGCGCTGCTTCGCGGATTAGGTGTCGAGTTGATGGACCACGTCCACGTGGTTGATGACGAACAGGCGACACTGGCTGCGGCAAGAGAAGCACTAGGTAAATCAGACTTGGTCGTCACAGTGGGGGGGATCAGCGCGGGTCGGCGTGACTTCCTCCCGTGGGCGTGGGGCGAACTGGGGCTGGATACGATCGTAAAAGGTGTCGCGATACAACCCGGCAAGCCGGTCTTTGTTGCGCAGCCTAAAGATGAGCCGGGGAAGCTGGTCGTCGGTCTGCCGGGGAATCCGGTGAGTGTGTTAGCGACGGCGCACCTGTTTGTCTGGCCAGTTATCCGAGCGATGGTCGGCTTGCCTCCAGCATTGCCTTGGCGTCGTGTCTGGCTATCTCAGGAAACACAGCCCAACCCTCGGCGTGAAGTATTCAGATCGGTTCGATTGATCGGCGACACACGCGACCAGGTCGAGGTGATCCACTGGCACGGGTCCGGCGACTTGGCGCACACGTCACAGGCCGACGGCTTCGTGCGTTTACCAGCACAAGCGGAGCCATTACAACCCGGCACCGCCGTGCGATTCCTTCCCATGATCGGCGGCGCGTTATGAAAATCCGCGTGCTGTTATTTGCCTCGTTGGCACAGGATGTCGGCCGAGGCGAACTGGAACTGAATTTGTCCGATAACGCCACCGTTAGCGATGCACTCGCGGCGCTCTCGCAAGACTACCCGCCGATATCTCGTTACCGTTCGCGCTTGGCTACTGCGGTGAACCTTGATTACGTTGGACCAGAGCATCATCTGTGCGATGGCGATGAACTTGCGGTGATCCCGCCCGTCTCCGGCGGCTGACCGCGGGCCAAGTACCAATAACACACCTGTTTTATAGGCCTAACCGCTGTGCTATCACCTTGCGCGAAATATTCAAGACTTCCACTATTTCCTTTTGTGACGTCTTAATCACCTGGCACGCTTAGCCGATGATCCTTCTGTCGGGCGTCTGACGGGGGCGACTGACAGGAGTTTTCTGGAGAAAGGTGACCAGCGTATGCCCAGACAAAAAGACATTTTGACCACAGGCGAAGTGGCGAAGATCTGTAACGTCGCGCCCCGAACCGTCAGCAAGTGGTTTGACTCCGGTCAACTGCGTGGCTACCGGATCCCCGGCTCGAAAGATCGTCGTATCCCGATGAACGCTCTGATTAAGTTCATGAAGGCGCACAGCATCCCGATGGACGGCCTGCAGTCAGGCCAGATGCGGGTACTCATCGTCGACAGTGAATCCGAGACGATCCAAGTGCTTGAGAAGGTGCTGTCAGAGCAGGCCAACTACGAAGTCCGCGTCGCCCACTCAGGTGTTGCCTGCGGCGTCGAGTGCGAGAAGTTCAGGCCACACGTCATGCTCCTTGATATGCACCTGGGTGATGTTAAGGGCGAAGACGTCCTCAAACTCATCCGCAGCAACGACGACCTGCAACTCACCAAGGTAGTCGCTATGAGCGGCAAGCTGACCGACGGCCAGGCCCAGCACCTGGTGCAGAACGGATTCGACAGCTACCTCAAAAAGCCGTTCCACGTCCGCCAGGTTGTGGAGGTTATCGAAGAGGTGACCGCGATCGTTTATTGATCGCATGTTGATAGTTAGATCCGGGAAAGAGAACCAAAGCCGTATCGACGAAAGTCGCTGCGGTTTTTTTACATCGGATGATGTTTATCGGATCACCGCGGCGGGCCGAGGATCGGTCGGACCTGGCCGTTGTGTTCAGCCAGAAGACGGTTGGCCTGTTCAGCACCCACGCCACGACGTTCCATCACCAAAGCAGTCTTGACCATGCTGTCAGCTCGGGCGAGTAGTTCCGAAGCCTTGGGGCGGTCCAGGTCTGTCTGTGAACAGATGATCCGGATCGCACGGTCCTGCAGCTTCACGTTCGAGGCTCGTAGATCGACCATCAGGTTGCCCCAGACCTTGCCGAGTTGAACCATGACGATCGTAGTGATCATGTTCAGTGCGAGTTTGGTGGCGGTCCCGGCCTTGAGTCGGGTCGAGCCGGTGACAACCTCAGGCCCGACGATCAACTCGATCTGGTGATCGATCTCGGCAGGCAGGCTCGGCGGGGGCGGCGTGTTGACCGTGCCGTTACCCGGGACAACCTCAGCCTTGGGCCGCACCAACAGGCTCTGGACCGAGACGCAGCAGATCAGCGCAGTGGTTGCCCCGTGTATTTTTGCGTAGTGGATCGCACCCCAGACATAGGGGGTGGTTCCGCCGGCGGCGATCCCGATGAGCGTGTCGCGGGAGCCGAGTTTTAGTTTGTCCAGTTCAGGCTTAGCGCCGTCGAAGTCGTCTTCCATCCCCTCGCTGCTTTTGCGAAGCGACCCATCACCGCCAGCAATGATGCCGATGACCTGGTTGGGGTCCGCCTGGAAAGTGGGGGGGATCTCGCTGGCATCCAGCACACCCAGCCGCCCCGACGTGCCCGCGCCGATATAGATCAAACGCCCGCCGTGGCGCATGCCCTCGACGATATCATCGACCGTGTCCGAGATCGCGGGGATGGCGTTTCGGACAGCCACCGCGACGTCCATGTCTTGCGTATTCATCATCCGCAGAGCCTGCGTAGTAGACAGCGCATCCAGCGCCGCCGACGCCGGGCTGCGTTGCTCCGTGGTCAGGTGGCCACGGTTCGGTAATTCGCCGACGTTCTGGTTCATCGCTTATAAACTCCAGGGAACACCCAGTGCCCAGCCACCCCGGGGGCGGTCGCACCTGTGATCTGTGGCAACGTGATCGAAATACCGTCCTGACACAACGCACCCAACACCGCAAACCCCGCTGATTCCCTGGCATCCACCGGGAACCCAAGCCCGTCTGACAACATCACCGTCCGGCCCTTCATCACAGCCCCAAGCCGCTTAACCAGCACCGGGTTCCTGGCACCACCCCCAGCCAAGACCACGTCCCCCGTGCCTGCCAACCCCGTCCGTCCGATCAGTTGAGCCACCGCCTCGACCGCACCGGCGACAATGTCCGCCGCAGAGAACTTGTTCTTAAGTTGATCCACCAAGCCACGCACCCAGCCGTCGGTAAAGTCTTCACGCCCAATCGAGCGCTTCGTCTTCCCGCTGATTACCGGATGCGTCTGAACCAAGTCGTAGACCTCCAGGTTGATCCGCCCGCTTAGGGCGATCTGGCCGTCGATGTCGATCCGCCGGTCGGGAAACAAGTGACGGACCACGCCGTCGATCAGTAAATTGCACGGCCCAATGTCCGCGCCCGTGATTTGCTCCGGCATCCCATCGGCCGGCAGGTGAGTCGCATTGCTGATCCCACCAAGATTGACAATCAACCGATCTCGCGTTCGGTGACGATACATCACCCAATCGCTGATCGGCGTGATCGGAGCTCCCTCTCCACCCGCGATCAGGTCCGCCTGCCGCAGGTCGTAACACACCGGCACGCCCATCCGCTTCACAATCGGCTGAGCATCAAATAACTGCCAACTCACGCCCTCCCCCGGTGCGTGCCAGATCGTCTGACCGTGGGCGACGACCATATCCAATACCGCATCTGCCGGAAGGTGTTGCCTGCAAAGCTCTTCGACAGCGTCGGCATGCAGTTCTCCAAGCTGTCGAGCCGCCAGCAGATATTCCAGCGGAGCCTTCGGCTCACCTTCCGCCATCGCTTTTAAGACATCGTACAACCCGTCCAATTCACGGCTTATCATGCCGACCAGACGCGCCCGGATGTCCAAACCTTCGCCGATCACCTCGACCAGCGCCGCATCCAAGCCATCCAGACTCGTGCCGGTCATACAACCGACGATCAATCTCGCTTGCGATGCGTCCATTCAATCCTTTATTAGTATACCTGCTATATTCTATAATTAATAGCCCCTTGTGGGACAATAGTCGCAATCAAATAGCGATAATTACCTATAAATACAGTCTATTAATAGGATTATGGCCTTATTGTATCTTCTGGAAGACACCGGATGGCTATTAGGAGCCTATCAGAAAGCTAAATTCAGCTTGTTTAAGAGCCTGGCTCTGCTCGGATCAGGCACAACTGGGGCATCGTTATAGCACCGATCACCCAACGCGATCGATACCTGACGGATGCGAAAGCACCCCCGCCACTTAGCTCTACTCTTCCGAGGCTTCCTGTTTTTCCTTCTTGCCGCCGAATAGCCCGCCCAGGCCTTCGCTTAATTTCCCGACAGCTTCGCCCGCCTCCTTAGCCTTCTCACCCAGCACCTCGGCACCCTCGCCCAGTTTCTCCGCAGCTTTTCCCGCCATCTCGCCTGCCTGAGCCGTCACATCACCGATGACCTGAACACCAAAACTACCCAGGTCGCCCACCGCCGCAAGCCCGCCGCTCAGCCCTTCGCCGATCCCGCCCGGCAATAGATCGCCCGCCTGTTCGACCACCGACGACAGGATCGCCGTGAGGATGATCCCGCTGAGGTCTTTCAGCAACACGCCCTTGTCGCTCTCGGTCCCGATGTCGGTCAGGCGGATCTCGGGGATCGTGATCGGCACAGACATCCCCCCGATCACCTCAGCCTTGACCCTCACATCTGTAATCACCAGTTCCTTGATGACAAACTTCTTGCCCTCCTCAGCCCCAGCATCTTCCACCGGCTCGTCACCGCCGCCGGTCATTTTCGCCAAATGGTCAAGAATCACCTGGTAATTAGCTGTCCCCTTGTCCTTCTCCAGCACGAGATTGATGTGGTTCAGCGTAAGCAAAGGCACCTCGACCTTGTCGCCCATCAATGAGCCAAGCGTCACCTCGACACTCCCATCGCCCAGGCTCATGAAGTTTTCAGCCTTGAACCCCTCGGGGTTGGCGATCGATAGCCCCTCCAGCGACACGGTGCCGGAGAACAGCCCCACATGGATGCTGTTGAGCTTGGTCTCCACGCCCATCGCATAAGTCCCGCCCTGTTCGATCCCAGCCTTGGTGAGCCTGTCAATCGCGATTACACCAATCACGCCGACCAGCACGACCACGAGCACCAGCAGCACGACGATTCTTTTGATCCATTTCATAGCCAAGCCCCTTATCGCCCCGGGTTGTAGATGGTTTGTAACGCCCATCACTATATCATGGAGGCATGCAGGACGAAGTATTCATGCGTGAAGCCCTACGCCTCGCCCGTCAAGGCCAAGGCCACGTCGAACCCAACCCCATGGTCGGCTCAGTCATCGTCCGAGACGGCCAAATCATCGCCTCCGGCTACCACGCACGCTTCGGCGGCCTACACGCCGAGGCCCAGGCACTGCTCGACTGCAAACAAAAAGCCATCGACCCCGTCGGCTCAACGATCTACGTCACACTCGAACCCTGCAGCCACTTCGGCAAACAACCCCCCTGCGCCAAAGCCCTCATCGACGCAGGGATCAAGCGTGTCGTCATCGCCATCCCCGACCCCTTCGACCCCGTCGCCGGCAAAGGCATCCCCATGCTTCAAGACGCCGGCATCGAAGTGCAGGTCGGCATCTGCCAAGACCAAGCCGAACAACTCGCCGAGCCTTACATCAAACGCGGACGCACCCACCTCCCCTGGGTCATCGTCAAATGGGCGCAAACCCTCGACGGCAAAACAGCCACACACTCAGGCGACAGCAAGTGGATCAGCAACGACCTCTCACGCCAACGCGTCCACCAACTCCGCGCCCGCGTCGACGCCATCATCGTCGGCATCGGCACCGCACGCGCCGACAACCCCACTCTCACCGCCCGCGATGTCAAAATAAAACGCACCGCCCGCCGAGTCGTCATCGACCCGAAGCTAAGCCTCCAAAACCCCTGCAACTTATTAGATACGCTCGACCAGGCACCCCTCACACTCGCCATCGATCAACGCCTGTTCGACAAAGAACCCGACCGCCTAAAAGCCTTCGCCGAAGTAGGCGTTGAGTTGCTAGGCCTACCCACACTCCCCACAGACACAAATAATCAACTCGACCTCCGCCCACTACTCGAACACCTAAGCCAGACTCATAGCGCCATGAACATCCTCACCGAAGGCGGCGCACACCTCACCGGCCAACTACTCAAGCAAGGCCTCGCCGACCAGCTATTAGCGTTCCTCGCCCCGAAAGTGTCAGGCGACCCAGCCGCCCTCGGTGCCGTCACCTGCATGTCACACAAAACCATCGCCGACACAACACAACTATCACTTAGATCGACCGAACAACTCGGCGAAGATGTGCTTCTGGATTACCGTGTGACTCCGACGCCCCCTCTCGTTTAGCCGGGTCGCTTGCGACCCGCCACCCCACCGCGAGCGATCAAACCAGTTCGGCTTAACTTTCACCGCCGCTTCCGCCTGTTTAGCCGCCGCGGCCACGCCGCGCACGCTACGGATCGTCTAATACCAATTCCGATTAAAACTCGTGCGTAAGCCAGTCGGTGGCGGTGATGGTTTTCAGGCGTTCGGGGGTGAGCCGGTTCCAACTGTCCTTGCACGCATGGTCGATGTCGGCTTCGCCTTCGAGCAC
>JAJRRS010000119.1 GCA_024279275.1 Planctomycetota bacterium
GACGATCGACCGCGAAGCCCAGGCCTGGACCCTCGACCGCAACGCCTCACAGACCGGCGTAGACTGGCGGTTCACCAACGATCAGGCCCGCAACAAACTCAAACGGCTGTATCCGAAAGTTGTGGGGTGACGCGGCACTAGCACATAGTGAAAAACGATATAACTCACACGTTTTCCACAACCGGGGGCCTCTGAATAACCTCGGCGGAGGCTGCTTTAGCAGCCGTGATTGCACAGAATCACACTCACTGAAGCGTTATTCAGAGATCCCAACCAAGTGTCCCGCGGATCGCTCTTTTTCAGGCCACGATACCCGCCGCAAGCCCGCTGGATTTGGGCTATACCTCAACCCCCCTTATGATGCCGGATTATGAGTAATTCAACCCCTATCATGCGTAACGTCATCGCCGCCCTGGTCACCAACGAACCCGGCGTCCTCGCACAGGTCGCTGGCATGTTCGCCGCCCGCGGATTCAACATCGACTCCCTGGTCGTCGGCCGAACCGAAAACCCCGAACTCTCACGCATGACCATCGTTGTCAACGGCGACGCCGCTGTCCTCGAGCAGGTCCGCAAGCAGCTTCAAAAACTCGTCCCCGTCGTCAAGGTCGTTGACTACTCCGAAGTCGACTTCGTCGAACGCGACCTCATGCTCCTGCAAGTCACCACCGCCGGCAAAGCCCCCGGCAGCCGCAACCACCGCAGCGAGTTGATCGAACTCGCCAAGGTCTTCCGCGCCAAGGTCGTCGATGTCAGCGAAGACCAATTAATGATCGAGCTGTCCGGCTCAGAAGAAAAAATCGAAGCCTTCGCCGAACTCGCACGCCCCTACGGCATCGTCGAACTCGCACGCACAGGCGTCATCGCCATGCCCCGAGGCAACTCCAACAAACGCCCCGCACTGAACCGAGGCCGCAAAGCCCCCATGGATGCCAAAAACGACTCCGGCATCGACATCAGCGACCTACCACCAGGTTGACACGCCGCACCCGATCTCCCCTCAGCCAAAGCCCACTGATGCACCGCCCCGGTGCTTCGGTGGGGTATCCCCTCGCCAGATAACCATCCGGCCATACCCACGAAGCGCCGCGACTTCTCGCGTCTTTCCGCCTTGAGAACGCGCCCGCCCCTAATCAACATCAAGCCAACAGATACACGCCCCACCGGTTAGAATACACCCATGCCCAAGCGCGTACGGATTAGCCTAGCCAGCAAGTGCCAGTTGATGTTCGGTGCCGCCGTTGTGCTTATCATTACCGCAGCCCTCACCGTCGTCGCCCTGCGCATGCAGGACCTGGTCCAACGCGGCCCAAACCAACGCGCTCAAGATTTAGCCCAGTGGTGGCTCGCAGACGAAATCAAATTCGGCGGAGAGCTTAACCAGATTCAGCACGACGCCGTCAGCCTCCCACCAGGCGTCTCCAAAGCCGTCGCCCTGATACCCAAAGATCGCTTCGACTACCAGGCCGAATCCAACCCCTTTTTCTCTCAGGCCGTCGAATTGTTTCAGACCCGCCCCGCCAGTTGGGAACTGTTCCTCCCCGACCAGGACGCACAAGGCGAAACCTTCTACCGATACGCACGCGCTATCCGCAAGTCAGACCTCGACCGCGTCCAAGGCGGACTCGCCGGCGGATTCAGCCCCAACGTCGGAGCCTCCGCGCTCACCGACCCCTTAGAGATGATCCTCCTCATCCACCTCCGCGATGAAGACGCACCCAGACAACGCACACAAAACATCATCTACCTCGTCACCGCCGGCCTTGTCTCAGGCCTACTCGCCATCGCAACCTTCTGGTTCATCACCACACGCATCATCCTCTCACCCGTCAGGCTCCTCCACGGCTACGCCTCCAAAGTCTCACAGGGCGACCTGAACATACGCTCAGATATCAACACCGGCGACGAGTTCCAAAACCTCTCGGACATGTTCAACACCATGCTCGAGAACCTCAAAAATAACCAGGACCAACTCACCTCCATCAATAAAAGCCTCGACCTCAAGCTCGGCGAACTCGCCGAATCCAACGTCGCACTCTACGAAGCCAACAAAATCAAAGGCGAGTTCCTCGCCAACGTCTCACACGAATTACGCACACCCCTGAACTCCATCATCGGCTTCGCAGAAGTCCTCGGCGAAGCTCTCGCCGATATGAACAACCCCAAAGACGAAAAACGACGACGCTACGCCACCAACATCATCACCTCCAGCAGACGACTACTGGACCTCATCAACGACCTCCTTGACCTCGCAAAGATCGAGGCCGGACGCATGGAGCTTCGCGTCGGACCCGTCAGCGTCGCCGACACCCTCGAAGGCCTCCTCAACCTCATCAAACCCCTCGCCGAAAAATCCGGCATCACCATAAGGCAAAAAAACCAACCCAACCTACCCACCGTCCACACCGACGCCGGAAAACTACAACAAATCCTGTTCAACTTCATCGCCAACGCCGTAAAGTTCACGCCCCCCAAAGGCACTGTCACCGTCCAGTCCCAACTGGTCCCCGCCAACGACAACAACAAACCCACCCACATCCGCATCAGCGTCCACGACACCGGCCCAGGCATACCCGACGAAGACCAGCAACGCATCTTCGATAAGTTCGTGCAACTTGACCCCGGCGTCACCAAAGAACACGGCGGCACAGGCCTGGGACTCACCATCAGCCAGGAACTCGCCGACCTCCTACAAGGCGACATCACACTCGACAGCATCCCAGGCCAAGGCGCAACCTTCCACCTCACCATACCCCTCACACTCGCTGACCCCACCACCCCATTGATGCCCCAACTCACATCCAGCAGCAACCCACGCAACCCCAGATAACCGCCCCTGTCACCCACCGCAAATGTTTAGCCGCCGCCACACAACGCTCGTGGTCACGCCGCCACGCCCGACTCAAAATTCGGATTACACCAACCCCATTTAATTCTCATGCGCCTGCGAAGCCCACGTTCAGCAGAACGTGGGCACGGTGTCACATATTAACGCACGAATTTTTTACGCGATCAGTATATGGATATTGCGCCGCGCCCTGTGCCTACTGCACACCTCCATCATCCCCCATCTCAGCCAACAGTTCCCCAGCCTCCCGCACACCCGTCTCACCCTCAGCCCCAGACGCCGCCTGCCCCAGGTGATACCTTGCCCAACGATCCTCACCCACCGCGTGATACACCGCACCGATGTGGTAGTGCGCCTCAGGCACCTCCGACAACGACGTGATCGCCTGCGCCATCAACTTAAGCGCCGCCTGATCTCGACCCCGTCGATGCTCAACCCACCCCGCCGTATCCAGCACCGGCGAACTCGAAGGCAAAGCACGCAATACCTTTCTCGCCACATCCACCGCCTCATCCAGCCCTTCACCACCACGCTCCGCCAACAGGTATGCCAGATCATTCATCGCCGCCAGCCGGTAAGGACCATCCCCCCCCGCGATCGGCCTCAACGCCGCAACCGCCTCATCAATCCGCCCCGAAACATTCAGTTCCTGCGCAAGCTGATAAGCCAGATGCCGATTACCCGGGTGCCGCTCAACCAGCGCAACCAAAGGCACGATCGCATCACGATGCTTACCCTCCGCCACCCGACTCATCGCTTCCAACATCAACAGCAACGAGCTATCAGGCGCAACCCCCCGCACCTGCTCTGACAATTCCGCGATACTCTCGCCCCGCTCGATCAAAGCCGCCGCCCGCAACGCATAGGCCGACATGTTCACCGAATCCTTCTGCACAGCCGACCCACACAACGATTCGCCCAGCCCCGGCATACGCCCCTCCATCGCCACCGTCGCCATAGCCAGATCCCTGCATGACGCAGCAAGCTCTTCCCCCACGCCACCGATACCAAGCCCGTCTACCAGATCATCCACGAATAACGTGCGCACCCCGCTGTACGCCGACGAGGCAGACGCCACCGCATCTCGATCCCCAGCAACCAGTGCCGCCAGCACCTGCGTCATCGGGTGTTTACGCCCAGCCTCAGGCCCATCAACGCCCAACGCAAACGCCAGCAACGACCCCGTCGCCGAACCCTCCAATCGCGGCGCCCCCCTCAACAACGCCACCGCCTCTTGCACTTGTCCCTCTCGATACAACAAGACAGCCAATAGCGCCGTAACAGAATCATCTCCATCATCCAATCGCGCGACCCGCCGCAGTGTCGATTGTGCCGACGCCCAATCCCCACGCTGATCCGCCAGCTTCAGCCTCAACGCCAACCAACGCATCGCCAGATCATACGGCAACGCATCGACATCAATCTCACTGTCCGCACGATTCAACAGCGACACGTTCAACGCCGAACCAAAATCCAACCCCAGCAACACCGGCACAACCCGCCTCGCAATCAACGGATCCCCCACAAGCTCCGCAATACGCGCCAAACCCGCCTGCAACTCACCCGACTCACCCTCGCTCTGGGCATACAACACCTGCGCCGAAGGATAATAAACCGAATCCTCAGCGATCCCCGCAAAACGATGCTGCGCCTCCGCGTGCCGCCCCTGAGCCATCAACGACTTGCCGATCACTCGATCAAGAGACGGGCTTTCACCAATCGCCTGCTTGTCAAGCAACGCATTCACCATCGATTCAACACGCACATGCAGACCAAGCCCCTGGTATATCTCTAGTAACGCAGCCCGCGCAGCCTCCCCCGTCGGCCCACCCGCACGGATCAACCGCATCAACACATCCTCAGCCTCCGGACGCTTCCCATCCGCAGACAAAGCACGCGCATACCGCACACGCACCCCATCATCCTCCGGCGACAATTCAACCACTTCCCGATACGCATCCACCGCATCAGATGTCCGACCAAGCATCACTAGCACACCCGCCTTGACACCCAACAACCCCTTGTCCTCAGGCGTCTGCGCCAAACCACGCTGAACTATCAACAGCGACTGATCCGCACGCCCTATCATCGCGTAACGACGACTCAACTCAATCAACACCGCCGTATTTCCCGCATCCACACGCGCCGACGCCGCATCCAGGTTCGCGATCCGCCTCGCCGGGCTATCGCTGTCCCAACTCTCGATCAGTCCCCGGATAAGCGCCGGTGCCCCCTGCGCCGACGACACATACAACCGATCATGCACCGCCGTCGCCGACGCCTCATCACCCAACTCCTTGTATAACTCCGCCATCACGTCCGCGACCGAAATCGCCATCTCCGAACGCTCACGGATCAGATTATCCAATAGCGGGTCAAGCACCGCGATCGCTTCATCGACACGACCCGCCGACCGCAACAACCCAGCACGAGCCAGCATCGCCAACGGCTTGTTGTATTCTTCTAACTCCTTCAGCTTCGTTAGGCCCCGATCGATAAGACCAGCACGCAGGTAATTCTGACTCACCCAGGCGTACGCCTTGATGTTGTTAGGATAATGCCTCACCAACGCGACCAGATGCTCCTCCGCACGCTTGGGATCGCCCCGTTTCTGGTATATCTCCGCAAGCACAACCCGAAGCAGAGGCGACGGATGCCCCGCCGCAATCGCGTCGTTACTGATCCGCTCAGCCGTTTCCATATCCCCTCGGCTTAGATAAATACGCGCCGCCAACGCCGGATTCTTATCCAGGTCCACCACCGCCGGATCGATCTGGCTGTGATACTCTTCCGCCAGCTCGCTCTGACCCGCCGTATCCGCTATCCGCGCACCCAGTTCCAAAGCATCTACGTCGCCCGGCCTGGCCTCCAACACCACACGCACCTGTTCCAACCCCGAGTTGTAACGCTCGATCGCCGCCAGCGCACTGCCAAGCGCGAGTCGCGCCTCATAGTTCGACCCGTCCCGCTCAACCGCAGCACCAAACGCAGCCACCGCATGCTCGAACTGCTTCGCATCGACGTACAACTCACCGAGTAGCTGGTCAGAATCGGGCGCATCGGGGAACCTGCTCGCGATCTGCTCAAGCGTGTCCGCCAGCCCCGACTCGTCTCCCTGCTTTAGCCGAGCCGTTGCCAGCCGCTTCCATGCGGCCAACTCCCCCGGCCGCCGAGCAACAAACTCACCCGCCCAACCGACCGCCGCGTTATGACGACCAAGCAGGCCGTTGCCAAAGTACAACAACCCCAACTCCGTATCCGTAAGCTCCGCACGAACCTCGATCTCACTAAGCACCAACGCGATCTGCCGCCTGTCACCACTGGCCGCCGCGTTCTCAAGTTTCATCTGGATCGCACGCGGGTTCCTCGGGTCCAGACTGTAAAACGCATCTATATCCTCACCGCTTGCACCGACGTACCCCTGCTGTGTCATCACCGTGGCGAATACATCCGCCGCGTCCTTATTCTCAGGGTCCAACTGGCAAGCCAGCCGCAAAGCCACACGCGCCTCATCTATCTCACCCACACGCCACAACGCCAGACCATACAAAAACTGCACCGACGACACCGACTCCATCGCCGGAAGCATCTCGCTCACAACCTCTCGGCACTTCTCGTAATCACCCGTCGCATACAGCGCCTGCCCATACTTATAAAATACATCAGGGTCCGTCGAACCCTCCTCAATCAATTCACTGAGGATCGGCAAAACCTTCTCCGCCTCACCCGCCACCAGGAACAAACGCGCGCTGGTTATACGCCGTGATGCCGCATCCGCATCCGCCTGTGGCGTCCGCTTCAACAACGCCCAACCACGCTCAATACGCTCATCCATCGGCATCACCGACTCGGGCATCACCAGCAGCACCGCCACCGCTTGGTCCGCGATCACCACAGGCAGGTCCGTCACCTCACCAAACCTCCCCAACTGATCCACCACACGATCCCACTGCCCCGCGCTCACCAACATCCGCAAATACATGTCCGCCGCGTCAACGTGCCGAGGATCCTCACCAAGCAATGATGCCAACTCCACCAGCAATCGGCCCCGCACCTCAACACGGTGCGCCTCCAATGCCGCCAACTGCTGCCCGTAAGTCACCGACGAACCCTCAGACCCCGCATCAACACCCGGATCAACACCATCAACCAACGCCTCAGCACCCAAATCCTCAATCATCTTCCTGGTGTGCTTGATCAGGATGCTTGCCCGCCTCAGATCACTGCGATGCAGCAACGCCCCGCTGAACAACACATCGCTTGTCGTATCACCCTGACCCTTAAGAAACGTTATCTGCTCATCCGCAACCCGACGCGCCTTGTCATAGTCCACCAACTCAGCGGGTGTCCTTGCAAAGCTCGAGCTATCCAGCACCGTATCGATCTTCACCACCGCCCAACCCAGCAGCGCTCGACTCACCTCCGGATCACCCGACCCGCTCTTATCTAGCCGATCCAATATCAACTTCGCCGGCCCAAGCCGACCCAACATCACCTGCGCCCGCGCCTGGATCAACAACCCCTCGCGATTCGTCGGATCAGCCGAAAGTACCGCATCTACCAGGCTCAACGCCTTGTCCGCCCGATCATTGGCCATCGCAATCCGCGCCTGCTCCAGCTTCAACTCAACGCTCTCACCACAACCCACCAGCAGCACCAGGCACAAAATAACCAACACCAATCCCGTAGGCTTTAACATCATGCCAAGTCTTCCGATATTTTCACGCATCCTCATGATCCTGTCCCACTCCCGCCGGACCTCGCCCAACCGTACATCAATGTCACTGTGAGAACCTCTAAAACCAAACTTACCCCGCATACTCGCCGCTTGCGGCTTCGCGAATCCCAGCGAGCGCCTTGGGTATAGGTATTATTAAATGCATCCATATATCTCACGGCAGATTCTCATCAATAATAGGCATCAACCGCGCCGCCGCGTCCCGCGCCAACCGACGTGCCGCCTCCAGATCCTCGTCTTGCACCGTCACCGTCAACCGAATCAACGCACCCACCGCCTCACGCCGCAGCAAGCCATTCAACAAAATCATCGCCTGCTGCCTGGTGTAATTCGTTGTGTAGCTGTCCCCGCTCTTAAAGACATACAGGTAATAAACCATACGCCGACCGTCCTGACTCACCACCTCACGCATCCCAAGCGGCTCACCACTCCCCGACAACCCCGTGTCGATCGTCACCGGCCCCTTGGATATAATCTTCTCTCCGCCGCCCTGGATGCACAGCTCCGGCGAATGCGTCCCCCGACGGTTGTTCTTGCTGAACACAATCAATAAATCAAACCCCGGCTCACCCCGGCCCGCCTCACGCGCAAACCGACGATAAACATAATCATCCGTCTCCAGGATCGCCAGCACCTTGTCATCCAGCACCAGGTCACCGCTGGTATAAGTAGCATCACCAACCTCCACCCGCGTAGGCAACACCGCCCTGGCAACACCCCCCACCGCCTCAGGCTCGGGCTGGTTGACCAAGTACAAACTCATCGACGCTGTCACCATCAACACCGCCAACACACCCGGGTGCAGCGTGCGTGCCACCGTATTCTTGTCCCCCTCGATCGTGTTCAGATACCCAAGCAGCCTCGCATCAAACCAGTCCCGCTTGAGAATGCGCCCCGCCAGCAGCACGCCCGACTCAAGCATAAACATCAACGCCAACGCCAACGCAAACACCAGTATCCCCGACAAATCGTGGAACCACCCGTGCTCACCCGCCACTTCCGTTCCCAGGTGGTGAGCCGCCACGATCAGCCCCGTGATACGCGCCACGTTGCAAGCAATCGCCACCGGGAACGCCATCATCAGCAGAAACCACCGCCAAACCCCCGTCGCCCGGCACAACGCCGCAAACAACGCAGCGAAAAACGTCAACGCAATGATGCTCCGCAACCCGCCGCAGACGTTCTCGATCACCAGCGTCTTAGGCAATCCATCCGCATCCGGACTTAGCAGCACATAGCTCCCGTCCACAACCGCCGGCACACTGAACATATGCGTCGACAACCACAACGCCGACCGGCTGGCGAACAGCTTCAACTCAAAATTGATCCCATCGATCCACGCCAAAGGCAGCGGCACCATGAAAAACAACAACGCGATCGGCAACGCATACGCACGCACCAAAGGCCGACCACCCCAGATCATCACCAGCCCCATCAACACACCCAGCAACGAAACCCCCGAAGCAAACGTCACGCTCGCAAACGTGAACAGCAGATGCGAAAACAAAAAGAACCCAAACACCAACCAACCCAACAGCGTAGACCCTCGGGTCCGCCTCGCCGGCGCACCCACGCGCGTGTAGATATAAGCCGCGATCGCCACCGCAATCACCGGGACCAAAGGCCCATGTGTGTAATACGAATCACCACCCGACAAACGATCAAGCAACGGCGTGTCCCGCCGCCACCACGCCGGGAACCACTGCACCCACACCCGCGAAAACGTCCCGTACCCCGCGATCGCAATCAACGCTCCCGACACGATCAGGCCGACACACATAGTGCCGCCCACTCCCTTCGTCGGGCCAGGCGTCACAGGTTCAGGTTTGCGACTCTCTACTTCACTCAAGGGATGCCTTTCACGATCGTAGGCCCGACCAGTCGCGTGACCCATACAGGCAACTTCTGCCACGTCGCGATCCGCCGCTTGAACTTCGGGTTGTCCGGCCGAACCGCCGACACCTCACCCGAACGTAGATAATACTGCCATGTCGCCCCCCGTGGGACCGCTCCCCACTGCTTCTTAAATCGGTACGTCCCAGAGTCCGGCGTAGATCGACCAAAATCAAACATACCCGCCCCCCGTGACACCGCCCGCATCAGTAACTGATGGTACATCCACATATTCGCGTTCGTGTGCTTCGCATCCCGCAAACTGCTCGCCGACGGAACCTGGGCCTCCGCCACGCCACCCACCCGCGTGTGCAGCAGCAACGCCCCCGCCACCGCACGCCCCGCATGGCTCACCACCGCCAACTCCGCGCCATCCTTAAACGTATCCAACACCGACCCAAACAAACGCCGCGGATACACCGGCGTACCAAGATCACGCATGTTCCTCGAGAACACACTATAAAATCCATCCAGCAACTCGCCCCCACCAAACCGGATCGTCAGCCCAGCCTTATCACCCTTACGGACCTGGTTGCGCACCTTCGCGCTATACCCCGACCAAAGCTGCTCCGCATCGCCCGGCAACGCCAGCATCATCTGAACCTTGTCACCACGGCTCTGCGTGATCGAAGCATGTTCGATCCCCTCCCCCTGATGACGCAGCTCCAGATACCGCACCGAAAAACGGTCCGCAAGCTCCGCCGCCACATCCAATATCTCATCACGCACCCCCGCATCCACCGCCACCACACCCGCACGATTTAAGTAAGGCAAACTCACAAGAAACCGCCCAAACAACCGGCTACTCACCAACGCCAAAGGCAGATACCCCACAATCTCGCCGTTCGACCCACCTTCCCGAGCAACCACCGCCATCGTCCGATGCCCCAACGACTCGCTTAACACCTTCAACCACCCCGGATCATGCTCACCACAAACCCCCGCCTCCTCAGGCGCACCCGCTAAATACAAGCGCACCTCATCTGCCAAGGCGCCTTCGATGTGATGAACAACCTGCGTCAAGCCCATGACTGTCTTTCCCTCAGCACGCTCTGAAAACCCCAAAGCCCACTGATGCACCGCCCCGGTGCTTCGGTGGGGTCTCCGGATTTATTTCCATACCTCTCGCAACCATCCCGAACGATAACTGCTTTACGCAACAGCGTATGACTACTATCGGCGCTCTACGCCACGCATTAAGAGTCCCCCGCATCTATATACAAAAGAGATAAGCTATCGGACCATCTGGCAGTCTGTCCGCATCAAGCCGCCATCGCCCCAACCCCCGCCACCGCTCCCTCAACAATATCACACCCAAGCACCTCCGCAGGCACCCCACCAACCCGCGTACCCCCAGCCACCGGCTTCACCACCACCGCCCCCGCCGCCACCACCGCACCCGCGCCCACATCCGCCATCACCACCGCCCCCGCACCAATCCACGCACCACGACCGATCGTGACACACCGATACACCTGCTCGTTTTCCCGTAACGCCTGCCCATCCCGCGACTCCGCACCGTGCTGATGCCGACCCGACAACACCTGCACCCCATCCGCCAGCATCACATCATCTTCAAGCTCCGCCCACCCGATGCTGCAGAACCGCCCGATATAAACACGCTGCCCGATCCGTACCCCAGGCTTACTGAACACACTCATAAAACCAAAGCACACATCCCGCCCCACGCCCCCCGTCGTGTAACGATAAAACGCCTGCCTCACATAAATACCCATCAGCCCCCCGCGCTTCGCCAGACGTTCGCTGGTCAACGCAAACGCACGCTCCCTACCCAGCACCCGCGCGCCCAGCACATACCCCACCAGGCTCGGCAGCGCCACCACCAACCCGACCGTCCGCCCAACCGTCTTGAAGACACCCGGCGAACACCTATTCTTTTTTGGCTTCTGTTTGTCACTCATGCGGCACTTCTCATCGGCGGGTTCTTCGCACCATTCCATACCTCAGCGAATTGCCGCGCCTTCTCGGACCATGACTCACCCCCCAGCCGACGCTCACGCGCACGCCCCTGCTCAACCGGGACTCCCGGCCCCCCCCCCTCAGCCCGCTCCAAACAAACACGCACAAATTCACCTTCATCACCCACCACATCACAACAATCCCCCCACCCTGACGTCGCAGGCAATTCACGCACCACCACAGGCCGACCCGTCGCCAGATACTCCTTAAACTTCAACGGCTGCATCGCCCGCGTCACCGCAGCATCAATGTAAGGCATCACCAACACATCCGCAGCCCCTGCCAACCCAGGCAATTCCTCATATGCCACCGCCCCCGGCAACACCGTATCCGCTAACCCATGAATAGCCACATCCGCATCCTGCTGCGGCCCCGCCAGCACCAAACTCCCACCACGCTTCCCAAGTTCTACAGACAACGCCCGGCACCAATCAATCTCCAACCGACGATCGATCAGCCCCCAGAACACCGCGATCGGCCCCTTCACATCGGGCCACCAATCCGGCTTATCTGATCCACCCGCACCAACATCCCAATGCTCCATGTCTATCCCATGCGTCAACAGCCCCGCATCCTTGCCCATCCCCGCAATACGCTTCTGCAACGTCCCCGACACCGCCACCACTTCATCCACCTTCCCTACCAGCTCCCGCTCCATCGTCTGCATCACCGCGCTATCAAGCCCAGGCCAAACTGAAAAATCATCCACGCAATAATATACCCAACGATCCACATCCACCCGACCAACCAGGTCAGCCGTGATCGGCAACGTCGTGATCGCAATACGCTCCTCCCCCGCAACACGCTCACCAAGCCCGCCATCCACCGCCCTCGCAATCGACCGCGCATTAAAACGCCGCTGCCAGCCCCGACGAAACCCCGGCCACATCTTCGGATTCATCACCCTCAACCCCCCAGGCCAACCCGCACCACCCGCTGCATCACCACCCGCTCCCCCCATCCATTCACGCAGCTTCCCCATCCCCCGCGACAGGTCCGCAACACTCAACCCCGGCGTCCGCGTCCCCACCGTGTTCACCCACAGCACCTCATCCGCCCCGCCCAACGACACATCCATCCCTAGCAGCTCCCTCACCAGGTGCTGACAACTCGACGGGTGCCGCCCATAATCATCGCTAAATACCACCAGCCGGGCCGCCCTTCGCCCACTAGGCGCTATCTCAACAGGCTTCAACGCCGGCGCCTGAGGCCCTCGAAGAGGGTCGAAGGCCCGGGTTTCCGACCCTGCGCAACGAGTACCCCCGCCATCCCCTGCACAACCATGCGCATCCATATCTCCATGCATACCCAAAAACATCGGCCACCACCCCCCCCACGCTGGACTGATCCCACTCCCCCAATCCAACGTCCGTTTACTCACCCACCCGTTTCGCCTAAGATTTCACACACAGATGAAGTCTAAACACACAAACCCGTCAACCCCCACACCCCAAAGCCCGCTGATGCACCGTCCGCGGTGCTTCGGCGGGGTATCCAACAGGCTCCCAAACACGCTCATGGACACAACCACCCAACCCTGCCGATAATCCCAAGACTTCACCCCCCAGACCCTAGACCCAGGAAAACACATGGGCGTCGAAACACTACTACCCACCGACAACGTACTCACCACACAGATCAATAAGCTCATCAACTGGTCACGCAGATCAGCCATCTGGCCCATGCCCTTCGCCACCGCCTGCTGCGGCATCGAACTCATGGCCACCGCGTCCAGCCGCTACGACCTCGCTCGCTTCGGCGCCGAAGTCATGCGCTTCAGCCCCCGCCAGGCAGACCTCATGATCGTCGCCGGCCGAGTCAGCATCAAAATGCTCCCCGTCCTCCAACGCATCTACCAACAAATGACCGAACCCAAATGGGTCATCTCCATGGGCGCCTGCGCCTCCACCGGCGGCGTCTTCGACACCTACGCCGTCGTCCAGGGCATCGACCAGTACGTCCCCGTAGACGTCTACGTCCCCGGCTGCCCACCACGCCCCGAAACCCTCATCGAAGCAGTCATGGCCATCCAACGCATCATCGATCAAGACAACATCCCCCCCAAAGGCCCCGACGGCAAACGCCGCCCCCTCAACATCGCCATCCAACCCACCCACATCGTAAAACCCCAACCCGTCCCCATCACCGTCGGCCTAAGCTGAAGATCGCTAGCTTCATGCGACTACTTCCACTGCTGATGCTTATCATTTCGGTTTCCGCCTGTAGCGACAGTGGAAGTCTTGAACAACGCAGACTACTTACCATCGAGCGAATGCAGTACACCGGTGCCACACCGGACGACCAACGGGTACAGAAACTTATCCTGACAGCACTGCAACTAGCAGATGCACAGTCACTCAACTCCCCACAACTCATCAACATCAAGATGCGAATCTTCCACGACGACTCAAATCGAGGATCGCTTGGTGTAGATTGGATCTCATCAGAACCCTTTGCCACCGGGATAAGAGTGCAATTCTCTGATGGCACCACATCCGACATTCACTTCGATCGTGTCGAACTGGACTACAATAATAATGAAGCTAAATCCCTGATCCTTTTCGCGGGGAACCCATTTGTAGAACGCGAGTACCCAAAGACATGGGAACACTTACTCTCGGATCAAGAGGCCAGGATCGTATTGATTGCTCAGAACAAGCCCATCTCAAATCCGAGCCCTATTCACAGAGTTGACTTCCCTGACGGCTAACTCGCAAAGAGGCCAAAGGTGCCAGGAACCTATATCACCATCAAGCCCACTACCTCGGCATGTAGACAGGAAACGGTGTCAATACCGTCCTTGTCCCTAATGCAAGGCCAATCCCCCTGCCTTCCTCCGTGTCTCCGCGCCTCCGCGCCCTCCGTGATATCATTTCCCCCCAGCCACCATGCCCTTCTTCCTAATTTATCTCGCGGCCATCAACCTCATCACCTTCCTAACCTACGCCTACGACAAACACACCGCCCGCAAACAAATACGCCGCATCCCCGAACGCACCCTCCACATCCTCGCCCTCCTAGGCGGCTCCCCCGCCGCCCTCCTCGCCCAACAACGCCTCCGCCACAAAACCGTCAAGCGATCATTCCCACTCACCTACTGGGCCATCGTCATCCTCCAGATCGCGGTGTTGGTTTACCTGCTGACTCAATAGTATTATATCCAATCCCATTTAATACTTGTTCGTCTGTGAAGCCCACGTTCTCCTGAACGTGGGACGGTACGACAAAATTGACACGCGAGTCTATTACACGATGGGGATTATGATCTTTTACTGGGCCTGACGAACCACTGACCCCCCTTCGCCGTATAATTCACTATCAAGAGCAAAAATCCGGAGTTTCTCAATGCCACAACCACCCTCCCGCCGTACCTTCCTGCGACATTCACTCCTCGGCCTGGGCGTCGCATCCGCCGCCAGCCTAACTCTCAAAGCCGACGCACAACCCACCGAATCCTCAGGCGGGCTAGGCTCCTACGGCGACTACCTCACCAATCAAGGCGAATCCATCGACACGCCCCCCGCCGCAGTAGAATCAAATCCCAAATGGACCGCCACCGAACCCAATATCCTCGGCCCATTCCACCGCGAACGCGCCCCCTACCGCGGCAAAATCACTCCCCCCCTTGAACCCGGCACCGTCCTTCTCATCGCCGGCACGCTCTGGGGGCTTAACACACGCAAACCACTGCCCGCCGTCACACTCGATATCTGGCAAGCCAACGCTAAGGGACGCTACGACAACGACGACCCACGCAATCCACCCGCACCCGACGTCTTCCTCAACCGCGCCCGTGTCCTCACAGACGAGCAAGGCCGGTACGAATACGAAACCATCTACCCCGGCGCCTACCAAACAGGCCCAAACGTCTGGCGACCCCCACACATCCACTACCTGCTTCGGGCACAAGGCTACCAATCACTGATTACACAACTCTATTTCAAGGGCGACCCCCATCAAACCAAAGACCCCTTCATCAAAAATTCTCTGATCATCCAACTCGAATCTCATCAGCGCGACCAGACCACCTATCAATCAGGCACATTCGACATCATCCTCGCCCCGGCCTGAAGTTCAACCGCATTACCCGCAAGCAAAACCCCCCACCTTCTCAACCAGCACCCCTTTATTGCAGACAATCAAAACAAGATCACTGATATCCCGGCAAAAATGCTTGACAGGTTTTGACCGCGCGGTATTCTTGATGGACTCTATATCCTCCCGCTGACCGACCCCCCCCCGGCGATCTGAACACCCGTTCAGCGGTCCCGGTGGGCTATCACAACGTACGGCAACCACTACCCCCAAAGTATCAGGTTAAATACGCTTCTGGGCAGTACATAACACATGACACCCAATAGCAACCAACCCGCAGTCAAGAGCCAGCAAAAACTGACAAAGACAACACGCCGCAACGCGGGACGCATCATCGCTTCCCTCGGGATTTTGGTGGTGAACTGCATCGGCTGTCTCAGTGCCTCTGCTCAATCACTCAACACATACCACATCGGCAACAGCCTGACCTGGGATGCACGTATCACCGATGCCTTGCCGATTCTTGCCCAGGACGCGGGGCTACAACTCACCACCGGCTATCACATCCGCTGCAGCCAACCCCTCAGCTACATCGCCACCCACCCGGACCCGAATGATACCTGTATCACACCCAACAGCTTCGGGGGATATACAGAAGCCTTCGCAGAACACGCCTGGGACGCGATCACTCTCCAGCCACACTCACTTGGCACCCCCCGACAGGAGTACATGGCGTTCAAGTCGCTGGTCCAGCTCGCCAGGCAGAATCCCGATAACCTCAACACACGCTTTTACCTCTACGCAAACTGGCCCGTCATACCTCAACCCGGTGTCACTTTCTTCGATTCATGGCACGACCCAACCCCGGTTGATCCCGACGCCGACTTGATCCGCAATGCTAACGGCTTCAAGTGGATATTCGATCAACTCAAGACGGACCCCGACCTGCAGGACGTCGACCTACGCACCATCCCCGCCGGTGACGTCTTGGCCGAGTTAGACCTGCGTATGCGTGCCGGACTGATCCCGGGCTACCTCAACGCCAAAAGTTTGTACCGCGACGCCGTCCACATGAACAAGCTCGGTCAATTCGCCATCGCTAGCACATTCCTGGCCACCCTGTTCGAGCAAGACACCACAGGCACCCCCGCCAACAGCAAATTCAATCTATTCATGGGCCAACCTCAATCGACCGAGTTAACAACCGAACTCACGGACGCGGTGCACGAGGCCATCTGGTATGTGATCAGCCAGCACCTGCTTCCAGGCGACGTCAATGCGGACGGGTTTGTCGGCATTGAAGACCTCAACACAATCCTGCCTTTTTGGAATCAGACAACCGCTACCAGGGAACCCCAGCCCGGCGACCTCGACGCAGACGGGTTCGTTGGCATCACAGACCTCACCACCGTCATAAACAACTGGAACCAAAACGTCACACCCGGCGACCTCTCCGCAGGCGACTTCAACGCAGACGGGTTTGTCGGCAACTTTGATCTAAACGCCGTACTCAGTAACTGGAACCAGACCACCATATCCATCAACCTACAAGACGGCGACCAAAACAGAGACGGGTTTATCGGCATCAATGACCTCTCCACCGTCCTGAGCAACTGGAACACAGGCTCACCCCCCAACACCAGCACAACCATACCCGAACCCACCACCGCTTCCCTCCTGGCAACGTGCGCTGCAACACTAACGTATCGCAGAAAGTATCGCCGACCAGTTCACCCCATCCACCACACATAATTAAACAATAAAGTGCCCCGTTTTCTCCGCGCCTCCGCGCCCTCCGCGATAGCCTTGCCTCCCCGCCTCTCTCATCGAAAACCAAAGGCGCCAGGAACCTTTCTGTCAATCACACACACCATCCAAGGCAGTTGATCGCTGTTGATCCCAACTACCCACAGCACCCCTTCCCCCCATCTCCCCCCGAGTCTCTGTGACTCCGTGCGCTCCGTGCCATCTTCCCCTCCGCATCCTGCCCTACACTTTCTTTCCCCTCACCACCTCACCAACCGCCTCACCCCCCGACCGATTCCCCGACCGCCTCACACAATACACATACCCCAACCAGATCAAAATAATCCCAAAGAACTCCCCTAAGTAGAGTGCCTCAACCACCCCAGCCTTCGCCATACTCCCACCGATCCCCGGCAAAAACGCACCGAAAGCTATCAGGATATTCCCAATCATCCGATGCTTTGTGGACGTGTGCTTGGCATACCGCGCAGCACTCAACACAGCACCCCCAATCAAAAACGCAGCCGCATACAAATTAACTATCGGCGTCCAAGGCCGAATCCACTGCCAACCCAACGCAGCCCCACCGGGCTTATGCGACAGCAACGCATCCATATCCGTCGGTGACAACCACACCAACACCGACAGCACCACAATGACCGGGATCGTCACCGCCGTCAGCAAATGTGCGCGCCGCCTCGGCAGCAACAAATACACCGTCCCCTGCGCCAGCGGATACCCCCCCAGCAACGCACCCGCGATGTACCACGCCTTATTCAACTCAGGCGAATTCCCCACCAGCGTAATCGTCGCCTCCAACGCCGTCCCCAATCCATAACACGCCACACCCAACCCCCACCAGAACAGATGCGTCCCCCCGTGCTTAAAAAAACGATGCGCCAACACACCCCCAAACGCAACGCACAACACCGTCGTCGCAATCGGGACATAATGGATCAGTCCCGGCTGAGTCGCAGTATTTTCGATCATATAGTTCCTACACTCGACGGACAGATTTATTCTGTCCCAACTCAAAGACATATCCAACATAACTGGCAATAGTCAACACGTTCAACAACCGCCCTTGTGCGCACACATTCTACGGTTTTCCAACCATAAATGTGTCGCAACGCACAATTCCTTACCAACCGCCCCGCCAACACTTAGCCCCGAAGAAATCACGGATCGACCGCCCCCATGCGCACAACCCCGTCATTTCCGCCAAGAGTGGAGACGCAACTTATTCCTTGGATTTACATCCGGGGAACCGGGGGGCCGGGCACGTCTGCCGACAACCTCACGACGGCGATCGACAGCTACCCTGAGTATCCAAAGATTAAAAGGACCGGGACTCGCGGGCTGTTGCGATTGGGGATACCCGATCGCAAACTTTGTAGCGGATCGCCCCGGCCAGATGGCGGATCAACAGCACACGGGCTTGACCCGGTCCCAACGATCCCCTGGCTGCCGCTACCGCCGGTGAATCGTGAGGCTTTAGATCGATGATTTGAGATGGATGATTGATGATTTGAGGAAAGAAACTGGTCCTTCCGGGATTATCGTGGGTATAGGTCCAAACCGCCGCAGTGGAAGTAGATGGCGGTCTTGAAGTGTTCGCGGTTGCGGAAGCCGGCGGCGAGGCGTTTGATGGTCATGATCTTGCTGTTGAGGCCTTCGGCGA
>JAJRRS010000120.1 GCA_024279275.1 Planctomycetota bacterium
CACATCCAACTCCACTCGACCGACCGACCAAGGCTCAGATAGCCCCAGGATCGTCTGATATAGCTCCGCATCTCGCATGGGCACACTCCTTAGGTGCCCGTTTTACTCTCAATCAACACCCACGGAAATCCCGGAAGGACCGTAAAGATTAGTGCCTTAAGTTGTACATAGGCACTTTGGGAAGCTGACACTCTGCCATTGAGTTACACCCGCATCGTCCCGGAATGTCTGCCTGATCCATATGGATCAGACGGCTCATTGTCCGGTCCCGGGCCGGCCTGTCAAGGTGGCCGGTTCCACGTCGCCCGGCATCGCCCTGTGGCTGATGGTCCCTAGACCCAGACGCTCGTGAACATCGCATCTTCGGTGTTCTTGCCCACCAGCTTGCCGATCGTTTGCGTCGTGAACTTCACCTCGTATTCCGGGTGGTCGTCCAGCCATTCGTTGATCTGATCGTCCAGGTGGTTGATCGCGTCCAGACGCAGCTTGGTCACAAAGGTTTTGACGTGGATGGCCCCGACGCCGGTGACGTTGGGCGTGCGCTTCCAGTGGTCTTCATGGGGCTTGCGTGTGTCGAAAGTACGGATCTTATTTGACCCGACGATGCTGGACGTCTCTTCATCCAGTTCGATCGGGGTCAGCCCCTCGGCATCGTGGTCCGTGCCGTCGTTCTCGTCGGCGGCATCGACATCAATCGGGATCGCGTTGGCAAGCAGTTGCTCGTCGCTGATGCTGTCTGAAGAGTCGGGTTGCTCGGACACCTGGGGCTCCCTGTTGTGAATGAGTTGAGAGGGCGGGTCCATAAAACACACTGATCTACCTTGTTTAATGTATCCGCCCGGCGCTTCGGCGACAAGGTTATTATAGATAGACCGATATCTCGAAGAACGCCGCTGCCCCTTGGATATTGCTTTATCTCACACGGATGTCAGCCCATGACCCGTGCCCGCCAGGTCTGGCCGGATATCTGTGTCGCCTCGATAAGCCCCTCAAAGTGTCGCAGCTTTATATCCCACACCACCCGGCCAACCCGCCAGAGATGGATGACCGCCACCCCTCGATCGACCCGCACCACGCTCCCACGCCCGCCGCCGATCGGCCCCTGGTAATCCAGATACGCCCACCTGTGTGGGTCCAATAATGTCAGCCCGAAGCACCCCAACTCACGCCAGCACCCGCTAGGCGGCGTCACCCGAGCGGTCCACAGCCGGGCATGAGGCTCCATCCCATGACAGGGCATCCCGACCAGCCAGTCGTGGTGTTGGCCGGCAGGGGTCGTATGCAGCAGCAGGGCGGTTGGGACGCGTAACATGGTATTTATAGCGGGCTTACCTTGTCAGTGTAGCCCCGGGGTCTTATCTTGCACAGGTACAGACGATCTTGTCGATGTGTGCCGATCAGGCTGATACTTAAAAGGGAATCATCATGGCGATCCTGGAATCAAAATCACCCCGCACCCCCGGCTCCCCCAGCATCCTCGGCTCCCCGTTCGCCGTGATACTCATGGGCGCAGCCCTGTGCCTGCCGCTGCTGCTCACCGGTTGTCAAAAAACAGCCGCCAACCTCCGCGAAGACGGCAGGCTGGCTCTGAACCGTGGCCAGGCCGCGACGGCCCTTGAAAAAACCCAGCAGGCCGCCGACATCGACCCCGGCTCCGCGCCGACACAGTATCAACTGGGCATGATTTATCTGGAGCTGGATCAACCCCTCCAGGCGCAGTACGCCTTGGAAAAAGCCCACGCCATCCGCCCCAACGATCTTGAACTCACACCCAAAACTCTCGACGCCCTGGCCGAGTCACTCTACCGCCAGGACCGCATGGCCAACCTCTTCGAGTTCCTCGATAAACAAGTCAAGACTAATACCACCACTCGCGACTACCTACGCCAGGGTGAATACCTCGCCAAGGCAGGCGACCCCGATGCCGCACGCCTCGCCTTCCGCAAGGCCGCCTACTTCGCCAACGAGAAAGACCCGCAGCCCTATATCGCCATCGCGGATTTTTATACCTCGATTGGCGATCAACCCAACGCCATCATCTCCCTGCGTTATGCCAACTACGTTGACCCCGGCAACCTCGACGTCGCTGAACGCCTCCGCCGCTTCGACATCGTCCCCGGCCCAACCATCGCCCAAGCACCCCCCAAGCCCGAAAAACCCGCGCTGTTGCGTTAAGTACATAAGCAACGGCCACCGCGCCGACAACGTCGGTGCAGATGTCTTATACCAATCTCAAAAAACGCGTTCGGGTATGAATCCCATACCCTCATACAGATCACCGATACCCGTCGCACACAGGCTTGCCGTTTAGCGGTGGATCGTAGATCCGCGCGTTGGCCCACAATGGGCCTAACTCCCCCAAGGAAGACCGTAGGCCGGGATTGACCGCACGAGAATCAAACGGGATGGGTCTTACTTACCCGCCACATTCAGCCGCCTGCGGTGCAGCCCACCGAACGCCGCCGCCGCGACCGCCAGCAGGCCAAGCCCCGCCGGTTCGGGGATGGGGTTGCCACCGCCCGATACCGGGTCGCCGTCAGGTGGGTCGTTGCTGCCGGGATCAGGATCAGGATCAGGGTCCGGCAACGGATCCGGATCGATCGGCGGATCGGGGATCGGCGGTGGGGCGATGGTGCTTGTTAGTTCGGCAAAGCCATCAGTGATCGAATAAATATTCTGACGAAATCCCTGTCCGCTCCCTGCCCAGAGGTCCAAACTACCCATCGTGTCTTGCGAGAACGTGAGCGTCGCCAAGTGCATCCCTAAGCCGATGTCGCTGGTGCTCGTGTTGAACCAGAGCATCGCGATCCCTGTGTCATCAAATGCGGTTGGTGGTGCCGGGTCTGGAATAGTAAGGTCTAAGACCCCAAGCCCCGTGACCGTGTTCAGGTCATCATTGATGCTGATAAAGCTATCTCCCGGGCCGTTGGATCGCTTGAGCGTGAAGAACCCCGGGACTTGCAGCATCGAACCAGAACTCAGATCTGATAAAGCAATGGCCGCCGTCACATCCGTATCACTATCCACCGTAAACGTATTAATCACCCACCCCGGCACGGTCGTGTCGTCCTGCAGCACGTTGATGGACAGCAAGGCCCAGACCGGCGAACAGGCCGTGGCACACACAGCGACAGCCAGCAGATTACGCGTCATTGACATAGTGATACCTCGTTTAGATAGATGGTAAAAAGACAGGCCCGGTGAAACAACATCGAAGTTCCCCTTGAAATTACAACCGCATTGTCGTGTGTGGTGCCAGCCAAGTCAAGTGTCATCCGCAAAAAAATCGGTGTTGCCCGGCATTAATGCGGTGCCCGAAGTTGTGAGAAAAACCCCGGGTTCGGTGTGGGACGGCCTCGCCGAGCCTCTGGCGGATCGTTGCATCTTGCCCGGCAAGGGCTTAGGCTCATCTGACAAGCAACACGGCACCGCGACCAACTCTCCACGGGTTTTTTACTTATGACGACCTCTAAAAGTAGAACTATCGTCGTAGAAAAGCCGCTTACAGCTTCGCGATGTTTGGTGGACACCTTGGGACGGGTATCCTTATGACGGGCAACCTCCCGACAGCACAAACCCCCTCAACCCCCAGCCCCCCGCCGGTCCCCCCAAGTCCGGGGGCGGGGGCGGGTTTTCGACACGTCTGGCCCAGCCACTTGGGGCGGCTGGTGTTGACACTGTTGGCCGCCGCCGTGGTCGTCCTTGAGTACGGCTTCTTCAGCCCCCCGGCCCCGGTCTGGGTCATGCACATGATCCAATGCCTGGCCCTGATGGGCTACGCGCTGGAACTTCAACGCCGACACCGCCGTGGCAACGACCCCTTCGCAACACCGCGCGGCCGATGGATTGAGATCGGCTTGTTCGCGTTAGCCTTATTCGGCCTGGTCATGAGCCTGGCGGTGTCAGCAAAACCTTATTGGCACCTGATCGAAGCAGTCGCCATCTGGTTCTTTCTGATGGAAGCCTGGCGGCTGAACGTCGCCCTCTCCCGCGCGCTGGCTCGTCCGGGCCTGCTGCTGCCGCTCTCCTTCGCCTTACTGATCCTGATCGGCACGCCCCTACTGATGGCACCCCGCGCCACCCCGCATGTGTTCGATCCAATACTTAATGTGTACGTCCCCGCCGGCGAGCCGATCACATTTGGCGAAGCATTATTCACCGCAACCTCCGCAGTCTGCGTTACCGGCCTGATCGTCCGTGATACCGCACACGACTTCACACCCTTCGGCCAAGCCGTCATCGGCTCACTGATCCAACTCGGCGGGCTGGGCATCATCATCTTCGGATCCATGCTCGTCACACTGCTTGGCCAGAGCCTGTCACTAAAAGAAAACGTCAGCCTCCGAGACATGCTCAACGACCAACCCATGCACAAGCTCCGTGGGTTCGTGCGCTTCATCGTCCTGACCACCCTCGGCATCGAACTCATCGGTGCCGCCATCATGTACCCCCTCTGGGACGACCCCGTCGGCGGTGTCCTGACGACCGGTGAGCGAGTCGGCATGAGCCTCTTCCACGCCGTCAGCGCCTTCTGCAACGCCGGGTTCGATATCACCGGCCACAGCCTGGTCGGCTACCGCCACGCGATGCTGACTCACGCCGTCATCATCCCCTTGATCGTGGTGGGGGGGCTTGGTTTTCCCGCATTAGAAAACCTCTTCAGCGTCGCCCGCGCCCGCATCACCGTCCGGCTGCGTTACCGACCCATCCGCCCCGGAATCCCGGTCGATCTCACCGCCGGCCGCCTCTCGTTACACACCAAAATCGTCCTCGCCGCGACCGCTTCGCTATACCTCTGGGGTGTCGTAACCATCGGTGCCGGGCAACTCATGCCCTACCTCCACGAGTCGATGCAGCAAGGCATGACCGCACACGCCGACCGCCCCGACCCGTTGACAGTTTCAACCTTCGGCGGACTGCTCGCGGATGCCAGCTTTATGTCCATCACCTCCCGCACCGCAGGCTTCAACGCCATGCCCATGGACGAACTCCAACCCGCGGGACGCTTCGCCGTAATGACCCTCATGATGGTCGGCGGCTCGCCCGGCTCAACCGCTGGGGGTTTCAAGACCACCGTCATCGCACTACTTGCGCTCTCCGTCGTCGCCACCATCCGCCAGCGCCCACGTGCCGAAGCCTTCGGCCGAACCATCGCCGACTCACTGGTACGCAAGGCCGCGACCATCGGCCTGTGCTACCTCTTGTTAGTCACCACCTCGACCATGCTGCTTTGTTTAAGCGAGCCGTTCACCTTCCAATCCCTTGCCTTCGAGGCCGTCAGCGCATCCACCACCACAGGCCTGTCGCTTGGCATCACCGCCGACTTGACCGGCTTTGGCAGGGCGGTAATCATCGCCACCATGTTCTTAGGCCGCGTCGGCCCACTGGCGCTCCTGGGCGCGATGACCTTCGCCCGCGCCACCGATCGGCCATACCGCTACCCCCACGAATCCGTAGCCCTTGGGTAAACGAAATATGAAGATTTACCACAGAGACACCGAGGCACAGAGAAGACAAGAGGAGGTGTCCGCAGATTGCGCAGATAGATACAGATGCTTGGATATCCTCGTTTGTAATCTGCGTCATCTGCGAAATCTGCGGATCACTCCATCCCTCTTCTCTGTGCCTCGGTGTCTCTGTGGTTAATTCTTAGCAATCGGAGCGTATCATGAAATTCGCCGTGATCGGCCTCGGACAATTCGGTGCCAGGCTCGCAAGCAACCTCTCCTCTGCAGGCCAGGAAGTAATCGGGATCGACAAAGACCCCATCCTGGTCCAGGAGATGCGCGACCGTGTGACCCTGGCCGTTGCACTTGATGCCACCGATGAGCTAGCGCTCAAGGCTCAAGGCGTAGACAACGTCGATGTCGCCATCGTCAGCGTCGGTCGCGATTTCCAGACGACCACACTCGCAACCGTGATCCTCAAACAGATGGGCGTGCCCCGCGTGATCTCCCGCGCCAACACACCCGTCACCGCCAAGATCCTGGCGAGGATCGGTGCCGACGAGGTGGTCATGCCCGAAGACGAGTCCGCCGACCGCTGGACCCATAAACTCGTCAATCCCCAGTTCCTCAAACAGATCGAGCTGGACGCCGGGCACAGCCTCGTGGAAATGAAAACCCCCAAAGACTGGGTCGGCCAAACCCTCGCCGGCCTGCACCTCCGCGCACAGATGGGCCTGCACGTCGTCGCCATACGCCACGCATCAACCGACGGCACCGGCCCGGTACGCATCCCCGGCCCCGCCGAACCGCTCCAGCCTGACGACACGCTCATGCTCATGGGCAAAGATGAAGACCTGGAAAAAATCCAAGCCTGAATCCCTATAACCCAATTAATTCGGATTCCATTAAATCCATAGGCGGTCATTTGTCCCTCCGCACCCGGCTTTTCCCGGGGATTGGCCGCGCGATGGACACCCGTTTCAAGCGTAATCCGTATTAATCTGTGTCATCTGCGCAATCTGCGGACAACCTCCCTCTTCCTTCGCGCTCTTCGCCCCTTCGCGGTCATTCTTAATACCCCACGCACCTGCCCTTTTCCCCGAGGTTCGCCCGGATCGTCCCGCCGAGATATCATGTCCCTTCGCCGCTTGGCGGGCATCACCCCCGCCCCGGCGAAGCATCACCCCCGCCGTCGGCGGATGACCGTATCAACCTGGGCTTGAAACAGCGTTCATGAATATTGTCATCTGTGGTGCGGGCGAGGTCGGCAGGCACTGCGCCGAAGTCCTCGCCGCCCAAGGCCACAACATCACCGTCGTCGATCGCCAGGCCGAGACCCTTTCTGACCTCGACGATGTCTTGGACGTCCGCAACCTCGTCGGCCACGGCACCCACGCCGACGTCCTGCTCGAAGCTGGCTGCGCCAAGGCCGACCTGTTCATCGCCGCCACCAGTGATGACGAGATCAACCTGCTCTCCGCCTCCATCGCCAAAGCGCTCGGCGCAGCCAAGGTCATCGCCCGGGTCCACCACTCCGCCTACTTCGAGAAACGCGGCCTCGATTACGCCCGCCACCTGGGGATCGACCACCTGGTCTGCCCCGAGTTCTCCACCGCGCTCGCCATCGCATCCACCCTCCGCAGCCCAGGCTCACTGGCTATCGAACAGTTCGCTCGCGGCCAGGTCGAGATGCAGCAGTTCCCCGTCTCCGACTCCGCCAAGGCCGTCGGCTCCAAACTCGCATCTCTGAAACTCCCCGCCTCCTCACGACTCGTCGCGGTCAAACGTGACGGTATCGCCTTTCTCCCCGACGCACACACCGAAATCCAGAAAGGCGACATCGTCACCCTCATCGGCGAGTCCGCCGGCTTCGACAAAGCCCGCAAACTCTTCGATACTCAGACCGGTCGCAACCGACGCATCATCATCCTCGGCGGAACAGCCCAATGCGTCTGGGTCTGCCGCGCCCTCAAAGACCGAGGCTTCTCCATCCGGGTTTTCGAGAGGCACGAGGCACGCGCCCGTGAACTCGCAGAAAAACTCGAATGGGTCACCGTCATCAACGTCGACGCCATCAACACCGACGCACTCAAAGACGAGCGCGTCGATCTGGCCGACGCTTTTCTCGCGCTAACCATAGAAGAGGAGCGCAATATCCTCGCCGCCGCACGTGCCAAGAGCATGGGCGTCAAGAACGCGGTCGCACTCCTCCAACGATCGACCTATCAGCACCTGCTTGGCCACGTCGGGATCGACAAGGCGTTCAGCCCCCGCACCACCGCCGTGAACGAGGTGCTTCGGCTGATCGAAACCGGGCCGGTCAAACACCTGGCGACCCTCGCCGAGGGGATCGCCGAGGTCTACGAACTGGAGGTCCCGATAGGCGCGACCCGCTCGGTCAACAAACCGCTCAAGGAAGTCAAACTCCCCGCATACACGATCCTCGCCGCCGTCCAACGTGACGACGAGGTCTTTGTCCCCGGCGCCGACAGCCAAATAAAGCCCGGCGACACCGTCATCGCCATTGCACCAACCAACGCAAAAAAAGAACTACGCAAACTATTCCACGGGAAGTAGGGGGGGAGGAAGCTGTTAGCCACTAGCCTTCAGATATAAAGCCCCGGATGTTATCCCGGGCCTCCAACGGAGACCACAAACACCCCCGACACCCAGACCCCACCCTCCCCCAATGAACCTCCGCTACGTCATCCGCGAACTCGGCCTGGTCATGATCGTGCTGTGCCTCTGCATGGTCGCCGTCATGGGTTGGGCTGCGCAGAACTGGGCGGGGGGGGACACAGACGAACGCCTCGCCGTCCTGGCGCTACTGATGAGTGCCGCCGTCGGCGCGGTCGTCGGCCTGGCGTGCTGGCTCTTTGGTAGCCGTAGCGGACAGGATTATCTGGGCCGACGTGAGGCGCTGCTCCTGGTCGCCATGAGTTGGCTCTTGGGCGCAGCGCTGGCCGGCCTGCCGTACTACACCTGGGCATGGATCGAACATACCGCCCTGGTCGATCACATCTTCGGATCTTTCTCCGCCTGCTACTTCGAGGCCATGAGCGGTCTGACCACCACCGGCGCAACCGTCCTGGACGACGTCGATTCGATCCCTAAAGGCCTTCTACTCTGGCGCGCGATGACCCAGTGGCTCGGCGGTCTGGGCATCGTCGTCCTCTTCGTCGCCGTCCTCCCCACCCTCGGCGTGGGCGGAAAAAAACTCTTCCAGGTCGAAGCCCCAGGCCCAACACAACAAGGCGTCCGACCACGCATCCGCGAAACCGCACGCATACTCTGGCTCATCTATCTCATGCTCACCGGCATCCAGATACTCCTTCTGAAACTCGCCGGCCTCAACTGGTTCGACTCCGTCTGCCACACCTTCGCCACACTCGCCACCGGCGGCTTCAGCACACACAACGCCAGCATCGGCCACTACAACAGTTGGACCGTTGACATGATCACCATCGTCTTCATGGTCCTCGCAGGCGTGAACTTCGGCCTCTACTACCAGCTCGCTCGCCGACGCTTCGGCACCGTCTGGCGCGATCCTGAATTACGTGTCTACCTGGGCATCCTCCTGCTGGCAACGATCATCATCGGGTTCAGCATCTACGGCAAAACCAGCACCCTGATGAACGGCGAACAACGCATCGTCGGTGTTGCCGAAGCCGCACGCCAGAGCGCCTTCCAAACCGTCTCCATACAAACCACCACCGGCTTCTCCACCGCAGACTTCGACCTCTGGGGCTTCGTCCCCCAGGCCGTCCTCGTCACACTCATGTTCGTCGGCGCCTCCGCAGGCTCCACAGGCGGCGGCATCAAGGTCATCCGCATCATGGTCGCCGCCAAGGTCATGTTCGCCGAACTCGAACGCGTCTTCCGTCCTCATGTCGTCCGCACCACCCGCGTCGGTACAGGCGTCGTCGATTCAGAAATGAAGCAGGCCGTCCTCGTCTACATCCTGGGCATCATCGTGCTGTTCCTCTTGGGCACCATGGCATTGAAACTTCTCGAACCCGCAGGCACACTCGACTTCACCACCGCCGCCACCGCCAGCGCGGCCTCACTAAACAACATCGGCCCGGGTCTGGGACTCGTCGGCGCAACCCACAACTACGGCTTCTTCTCCGCCCCAAGCAAAATCGTCCTCAGCCTCCTCATGGTCTTAGGCCGCCTTGAAGTCTACGCCGTCTTAGTCCTCATCCGCCCCGCATTCTGGTCTTCTGACTAACCCACCTTGACCCCAACCCCCCATCCCTGAACAATACGACCAGTTACCCAATACCCCAGCCCCCAGACCCAATATGCCAATCCCCGATCAAGACATCATCAACGTCGAAGTCCCCCCCCTGACCTCAGCCCAGGCGTTCTACCTCCCCGAGGTCTTCAAGGGCCTGGGCACCACCCTCAAGCACATGGCCAAGGCCATCGCTCGCGGCAAGGGCAACCTCGCCATGGCTTACCCCGAAGAACGCCGGGAAAATATCCCCGTCGAAGAGGGCGGCATGCACATCCCAAACTTCCGAGGCGTCCACCGCCTGAACCGCGATGAGGATGGCCGAGTCCGCTGCGTCGCATGCTTCATGTGCGCCACCGCCTGTCCTGCCAACTGCATCCACATCGAAGGCGCCGAAGCACCCTGGGACGACCGCGAAAAATACCCCGCCAAGTTCGACCTCGACGAACTCCGCTGCATCTACTGCGGCATGTGTGAAGAAGCCTGCCCCGTCGACGCCATCGAACTCACCCAGACCTACGACATCGTCGGTCTCTCACGCCAGGAAATGATCTTCGACAAACAAAAACTCCTAGCCGTCTACGACGCCACCATCGACGGCAAGCCCATGTGATTGCCTCACCGCTTGATGGCCCGTTCCATTCAAGGGTGATCGCACTGTGCCCCCCCCCAAAAAGCCCACTGATGCACCGTCCCCGGTGCTTCGGTGGGGTATCCGACTGGTGTCTAAACGGCTCCACCGCCCGTCCTATTGTTCCCCACCCTAACGCCGCCGCAACAACGCCACCGCGCCCATAGCCAACATCGCAGCGCTGCCCGGTTCCGGGATGATGAACGCGGGCAGCGTGCCGAGTTCTCCCAATGTCCCGCTTATCTCAGTAAACAGCCCGTTGCCGCCGGCAAGAAGGCTCCACGTCCCGGTCGCGCCGTCGGTCACCGTGAAGTTGGCGACCTGGATCAAATCAGTGTTGTCCGTGGTCGTGTTGAACCACGACACGCTGATCGCATCGACGCCCGTGCCACCAATGTTCAGTGCCCCGCCGCCCAGATCACCCGCGCCGCCCGCGATCCCGTTGGTCCCGTTGCCGGGGATACCGAACCATGTGTCGTACGCCAGCTCAGGGACAAACGTCCACAACGCCTGCTGCGGCAGGTCACTATCCGGCGTGCCGTTGTAAACAGACCCCGAGGTCAGATCGAGCTTAAACGCCGCCACCGTCCAGTCGATCCCATTATGATCAAGATGGATGCCGTACGCCGTGGTGCCCGGCACAGTGTTGGCAGGATTACTGCCGACCCAGACATCCGGCCCGACCGCCGCCATTGCCTGACCCGTAACTAGCAAACCTAGACAGATCGCTGAACCTGCATTTCTTAGATGAATGCGCATTTCTTTCTCCTCTCCTGAGCCTATAGTGGATTCCCGGCCGAATGATGCAGCCGCCGGAACTTAATACCAATTATATCAGATACACCACAAGAGACAAGAAAATCTATTTTCTTGCGTGTGCCGGGCCGCGACTTTTGATAGTGCGCCCATCCCGATTCATGGTAAAATGCTATGTTAAGCAGAAGACCCCCGGAGCCTCACTTTGACCCCACCCACCGACACCCCCGCCCCCCGACCCGACCGCATCGACATCGCCCGCGACTGGCTCCCCCGGTACACCGGCATGCCCATCGACGGCTTCGGCGACTATATCCTCCTGACCAACTTCCGCAGCTACCTCCACGCTTTCGCCGACCGTTTTGGATGCGACATCCAGGGCGAAGAACGACCCATGCAGGCCGCCACCAACACCGATGGCCTGAGCATGATTAACTTCGGCATCGGCTCCGCCAACGCCGCCACCGTCATGGACCTGCTGAGCGCACGCAATCCCAAAGCCGTCCTCTTCCTGGGCAAGTGTGGCGGACTCAAACCCTCCACCGAGATCGGACACTTCGTCCTACCCATCGCCGCCATCCGCGGTGAAGGCACCAGCGACGACTACTATCCGCCCGAAGTCCCCGCGCTCCCCTCATTCAAACTTCACAAGTTCGTCTCCGACAAGATCATCGCCCGTGGCTACGAGTACCGCACCGGCGTCGTCTTCACCACCAACCGACGCATGTGGGAGCACGACCAACGCTTCCTCGACCGCCTCCACGCCGCCAGCGCACTTGCCATCGACATGGAGACCGCCACCATCTTCATCGTCGGCCACTACAACCAGATCGCCCGCGGCGCACTGCTCATGGTCTCGGATGTCCCCAACACACCCGAAGGCGTTAAGACCGAGGCCTCCGACATCAAGGTCACCAACGAGTTCGCCGGCGTCCACCTGGAACTGGGCATCGAAGCCATGAGCGAGATCAGCCACAAGGGCGAGATGATCAAACACTTCACTTATTAAAAGCCCCCTTGATAACACCCCCGGAAAAAATAACACCACCCGAAAAAATCAACGCCGAGTCTGATCGCAGCGAAGGCTCGGGTATCCCCCTCTGTATCGCATGTCACTTTTATGTATAGCACCCAGCATTGCCGTTTAGCGGCGGATCGTAGATCCGCGCGTTGGCCCAACGGGCCAAGTCCACCGAACAGGGAAATGTCCTCTTTACTAAACGTACGGGTTTTTACCAGAATCCGCATTATTCAGACGAATCGCGCGCCATAATGACCTTTAACACACGACTACCCCTATAGGGCAATCTATGCATCTTTATACCCTGATATTCGGTGCCGGATCGGTCGGGCCTTTCGCCTCCAGAGCGTTTGTCCCCGCGTTCATCACCGCCATGATGATGCGATTCACGCCCCAGTATGTGTCGAGTATTTTCGGAGATATGGCCGCCTCCGCCTCCAGCGCACCTGGCTGGTTCACCTCCGACGCCTCCCTGATCATCTTCGGCCTGCTCGCCGCCCTTGAAATCGCAGCCACCAAGAACCAGGACATCCGCGCCGTCTTTCAAGAGATCGACAAATACATCAAACCCATCGTCGCCATCATCACCTACATGGGCGTCGTCAGCACACAAGACATCGGCTTCATCGAACAGGCAACTCAACAAGCCGGCCTCGCTGACTCACTGCCCGCACTGATGATCGGCGTCGGTGTCTACTGGCTCGGCACACTCCGCGGTGGTGTGCTTGGCGTCCTGTTCGACGCAGACGAAGACGACGACATCGGCGTGCAAGGCCTCCTCAGTTGGGCGGAAGATATCTGGGCACTATGCGGACCGATCCTGCTGCTCATCTTCCCCATCGTCATGCTCATCCTGGTCGGCATCGTGGCTGCCGTCCTCGTCCTCGCACGAAAACGTGCCGAAGCCAAAGAAGAATTATCCAAGACCCCCTGCACAAACTGCGGCGAAAAAATCTACAACGCCGCCATCCAATGCTTCGCCTGCAACACCCCGACCGCATCACCCAGCGAAATCAGTTTCCTGGGCCGATCCTTAGACGAACCAACGCCCGACCTCAAAGCTCATTCTTATAAACTGGTCGAGAAAAAACGCTGCCCGATCTGCGCTACACGATTCGAGAAACGAGCTGTTCATCAGCAGTGCGCCGCCTGTGGCCACGAATTATTCAAGAACCCCGACTTCGCCAACGCCTACCTCGCCCAAAACGACGCCCGCCTCCCGATCGTGCTCATAATCTCCACCCTGTTCAGCCTCATCCCCGTCGTCGGCCTGATCCCAGGCATCATCTTCTACCGCATGACCCTGATCGCACCACTGCGAAAATACATCCCCCGCTCCCGCGCCATACTCATGCGCTGGGGTGTCCGTATCCTTTTCTTCTTCCTCGTCATGTTCCAGTGGTTCCCCCTCGCCGGCGGCCTGGTCGTCCCCATCATGGCCTTCGTCAACTACACCGTCTACCGCACCGCCTTCAAGGCAATGCTCGATAACGATAAATGAAAACAAAAGTCTCACCACAGAGATCACAGTGATCGCCGAGCAGGGCAAGGAAATTCAAGAGTAGACAGGATGACAGGATTCGTAGGGTCAAGCGTGCCGTAACCGCCGTTGCGGATCCTATCCCGTCAATCTTGTCATCCTGTCTACATGCCTTGCTTCCCTCTGTGACCTCTGCGGCGAAACTCTCCGCCGCCGCTTAAATCAGCACTCAGCAATCCGAGGTCACGCCTCAACCTGCGACACCCTTGTCGCATCGATCGGTACTACGGGGTGCTCGTTGAGCAAGGCTTGAACCAACGGGTCCAGCCGATCTTCCGGGTCGATTTTTACGGAAGCGAAAACCGCTGGGGCACGCTTCTGCAGGGTTGCATCGGTTTCGGAAAACTCCAGCGCCAGCATGCCGTGCGTGGTTGCCATCTTCAACAAGGTGCTCGGCTCAGTCTGGTCCCGGCGGTACAGTCGACGCATCTGCGGCAGGATACCCATCGGCTGCGCCTCGTCCGCCGGCTGACACAGGATCGAATCCGTCCCCAGGCAGACATTCACGCCGGCATCGAGCATGTCACGGTACCGGTGATCGACGTGCCCGAAATATTCGCTGGCGATCGGGCAATACACCACGCTTGTGCCGGTCTTCTGGAGGATGTCGATGTGTTCATCTTCGACGTAGTTGCAGTGGGCCAACACCCAGCGCGCGTGCTTGAGTACCGGCTCAAGCCACTGCACCGGGTGCATCTGTGTCGGCTTGATGCCGTCGTCCCACTTGCCTAACTCTTTAAGTAGCTCAGCGAATGGGCCGTCCGCGTCACGCACAAAACGTAACTCTTCTTGTGTCTCCGCGAGGTGCGTGGTCAGCCGATAGATGCGCTCGTGGCTAAGACGATTGGCGGTTTTATAAACATCCAATCCCGTCGAGTACGGCGCATGTGGACCCAGCCCAAGCACGGCACCGCGGTCGTGATTCTCGATCCGCGTCTCAAACGGGAGGTCTTCCAAAGCCCGCTGCACCCGCGCGATGGTGGATGCCTGATTGGCGCTGAGTCCAAAACATTCCAGGTAACTCACACCCGGGATCACCGCTTCGCGCGGTGCCTGGCGTCGGCCCATCACCGATGCGGTGGAGCCAGCGATGTCTGCGAGGTGGCCGACGCCCGCACCGCGGCTGAGGACCAGCCCTTGGCGGACGGCGTCGATGATGGCTTTGGGATCAGCGGGTCGGAGTTTGATTACTTCACGGATCCAGGCAGTGAATTCGCCGCCGTAGGGCACGGGGCCGATGGGGGTCAGGTCCAGGTGTGCGTGGGCGTTGACCAGGGCAGGCAGGATCAGGTCGTTGGGGCGGTCGATGAATTGGGCGTTTTTTGTTAGCCGCTTGGGCATCGAATCGGTTGGGCCTGAGGCGATGACTCGGCCGTGCTTCACAGCGACGGCGCCTGGGCGGGCCGAGGTGCCTTGGGCGTCACGGATCGCGGCGGCCCGGTAAATCGTGATACGGTCTTGTTTCATGTGACATTTCCACTAAAACCGACATGAAGTATTCAACCCCGCCAACACCCTACCCTCCGGAGTCCCACGCGGAGTTTCCCCGACATCCCCCCGGTTTCCCCCCGGCATGCCCCTTGGTAATTCCCGACTTCCCAGCCTATTGCCGACGCGTTACAATCTTAATCTCCCAGTCAAACTCAACATCTCCCAAAGGAGTGGCTCCCGATGAAACTACGACAGACATGGATGATACTCGCCGCGGTCGCTTTGGTCGCCACTGGGTGCGTGGCCCAGCGTGAGGCGGACGACCTGAAGACACTTTACCGTAACAGCCAGAGCCAGGTGCTGGACCTGCAGGAACAGCTCGCTGAGGCCAACGCCCGGATCGATGCCCTGATGGGTGGGGCTGGGAGCGAAGCGGATGCCCTGGCGGCAGCGATTGCTGAGCGTGACCGGCTGCGGGCTGCGTTGGATGGTGCTGAGGAACGGCTTCGCAATGCCGGGAGCGTGGCTCTGCCAGCGGAGTTGGATGATGCCTTGAACCGGCTCGCCGCTGCGAACCCGCAGTTGATGACCTATGACGCCCAGCGCGGCATGATTAAGCTCAAGAGCGACCTGACGTTTGGGCTTGGCTCCGCTGATGTCAGTGCGGGTGCTACACAATCGCTGGCCAGCCTCGCCAAGATCTTTAACTCCGCAACGGCGCAGTCCTACGAGGTCCGCGTGGTCGGGCACACGGATAATGTGCCGATCAAGAACGTGGGCACCCGTGCCAAGCATCCGACTAACTGGCACCTGTCGGTGCATCGCGCGATCTCGGTGATGCAGGTTCTTAATAAGTCAGGGGTGCCTAACACACGCCTGAGCGTCAGCGGCTACGGCGAATACCACCCGGTCGTCGCCAACGCCCGGGGCGGGTCCGAAGCGAATCGGCGTGTCGAGATATTCCTGGTCGCTACGTCATCGGCTTCTGCCGACGCACCGGAGGCTACGGCCGAAGCGCCCGCTGTCGATGCGTCGCCCGCCCAGGCGGCACCTACGGCTGAACCCGAGCCTGACATCACACAGCCACCGGCGGTTTATAAATAAGCCGCACGGCTGCACGGCAACTACACAACCTGACTTACCCAAAGCCCGCCGATTCCGGCGGGTTTTTCTTAGCTATAAATCATGCCACAAACCCCAGCCGAGAAACCACCGCATCCGACCTTCCGATAAACCACGCGACCCGCACCACCGCCTTCGCTGTGCCTCTTAAGTCCACCCTGTGTCATGCCGATAACAATAAGGAAGCAGCCCAATTTGCAGGTCGGCCAAGCCCAATGCGATACCGATAGATTCGGCATCGTATCGGCATCGAAGCGGCTGACTTGCATGGGGGGGTCGCATCAACAGGCGGTGGAGTATGACCTCCTCGGCAGACGACCTTCCGATCCAAATCATCATCAGCCCGGACAAATCGCGTGCGGAGCTGTCGATTCCACGGGGATTCCCAATTGAAAATCTGACTCCGCAGGTGTGTATCCGGTCGATCATCGAGGCGGGGATACCCACGGGTGAAGGCGTGACCAAGGCGGTGGAAGCGTTAATCGCCCAGGTTAAATCCGGCGGCGAGTCCCGGGCCATCATCGCCCAGATCATCCCCCCGGTCGCGGGCGAGGATGGGCGGGTGGCGTGGTCGCTGGGCGGCGGTAATAACGAACCTCAAGAGCAAGTCGATGACCCCATCGATTTCTACGAGCAAAGTTCCTACACCTTGGTCGAACCTGACCAGGTGATCGGCAAGATCATCGCGCCGACCCAAGGCACGCAAGGCACGGACATCTTCGGGCAAGTAATCGCGGCAAAGAACGGTAAACCCGTGCGGCTTAAACTCAGCCGGAATATCCGCAAAAATCAAGATGGCGAACTGGTCGCTCAGGCCAGCGGGCCTCTGGTCTGTTCGGACACACAGATTAAGATCCTTGAACTGATCGAGGTTCCGGAGTTCGTTGATTTTTCTACGGGCAACATTCAATTCAAGGGTGACGTACATATCCGCAAGGGTGTGCGCGACCGGTTCGTGGTGGAAGCTACGGGGAACGTCATCATTGATGGGCTTGTCGAGGCGGCGACGATTAAGTGCGGCGGGACGCTGGCGGTACGCGGCGGGTTTGCCGGCCGGGAACAAGGCACCGCCCAGATCGGCGGGGACATGGTCGGCAAATACCTCGATAATATCCAGGGCGAAATCAAGGGCGAACTACGGATCGACCGGGAAATTGTTAACAGTGAGCTGACCGTCTGCGGCACGCTGCGTTCGCCCGGCGGGACGATCATGGGCGGCAAGATTACCTGCCACGGCAAGGCGGAGGTCGCGGTGCTGGGTAGCCCCTCGGGTGTGCCGACGCAGATCGTAATGACCGGCAAGAAATGTCCGGTGGCGTTGACGATACATCGCTGGCTGCGCGCCGACGCGGTCATCCACATCGCCAAGAAGTCTTACAAGATCCACACCGATGTGCGTGGCCCGATACAGGTCAGCGTCGGGATAGGTCGGCAGGTTTTCTATACCCGTCAGAACGCGGAGCCTATGCCGATTTCGCACATCGCCACTGCCGTGGGCGAAGCCGCCTGAAAACCGTAGCGGTATCCGGCACGGCCCCCGGTGATCTTCATCGTGGCCCTGGCATGTCGGGGCGATCGGCCTGGCCGGGCGAGTCGTTGCGTCGATTTGAGGATATTTTCTCGTTTTTATCGCATCGCAGTTCCGATCCGCCTCTGCAACCACTACAATCGATCCTGTGTTGTGGGAGACAAGTAAAGTTTCTTCGGCGGGGGCCGGCAGCGTGGTCCTCGTCGCGCTGTCTGTTTTGTCTGCGCCAGCTTTGGGCGGCAACGAATACGATGCGGTCACTTTGTTTATGAGCGCGCAGCCCGCGTTTGACATCGCCCAGAACAGGCCGGGCCTGGAGCTGCGGCGTCCGGCCATTGGGGCGATCAACAACCAAGGCCAACTCACCGGCACCGGGGATGCGGGCGGCAACCAGCTCGCACAGGACACCCGCCCTTTCTTCTACGACCCCAGCGAGGCGACCACCGCTAATCTCGGCGACGTCACCGGCGACTTTGCGGACCCGGCCAACAACTCGCGCAACGGGCCGAGCAACGGCATGGACCTCAACGACGCGGGCTGGGTTGTCGGTGTGAGCAGCACGACCCCGGGCACCGGCACCACAGACGACCGCCCGTTGCTCTTCTTCGATCAGGATGCCAACCACGCAAACTCCCCCGGTGAGATGCACGAACTGAACCTCAACCCCGGCGCGACGCTCGGCAAAGCTCTACGAGTCAACAACGCTAACCAGGTTCTAATCGACGGCGATACCGGTCTGTACCGCGCGGATATCTCGCTTACCGCCGGGGTCGTCTCCGAACCCTCCGCACGCTCGCTTGTTTCTGCCACCGCATCATTCCCCGATATGAATGACAGCGGGGAGGTCTCATACATATCAGGCAACGCGGGTTTCGTCTGGCGCGACCTGGACGGCGACGACTTCGCTGATGCAAACGAGATAGCACAGATCCCTTTTATGGATGCCACCATTACGAACTCGACGGTCTTTGGGATCAACAATGCGGGGCAGGTTGTCGGCACGATGCGCAACAGTCAAGCCCGAGATATCGGGTTTATCTGGACCGATATCGACGGCGACAATATCGTTGACTGGGACGACAACAACGCCAACGGTTTTTTTGAGGCCAACGAAACCTCCAACGAGGTCCTCCGTTTTCACGGCGACCACGGGGGGATCGGCTCAACTGCTGGCAACACGTTCGTGTTTGATATCAACGACAGCGGGATGGCTGTGGGTGGATATTTTGATTCCTCGGGGCGTCGAGCCTTTGTGTACGATCCGTTAAGTGGCATGCGTTTTCTGGACGACCTGATTGATGTGTCGTTCCCGCTAGATTTGCGTGAGGCGGACGCCATCAACAACCTCGGGCAGATTGCGGTGGTTGGCCGGGCACCTTCAACCATACTCGATCAACTCGTGTTGCTGACCCCGCTGGCCGCTGCGATCAACGGCGACCTGGACGGCGATGGGTTTGTGGGGATCTCGGACCTGAATATTGTGCTGGGTAATTGGAATCAGAACGTGCCGCCGGGGGGTGTGTTGGCTGATCCAAGCGGGGATGGGTTTGTGGGGATCGACGACCTGAACACGGTGTTGGGTAATTGGAACACGGGGGTGCCGCCCGGATCTCCGCCTCCGGGTGAGGCTTTGGGGAACGTGCCTGAGCCGGGGAGCGTTGTGTTACTGGGGGTGGGTCTGATCGGTCTTCGGCGGCGTCCCCGAGGCTAATAAAACCGTCCATAACTCGGATTTTCGTTGCCCGCAGACACTATAAAGGATAGGGTAAGCAGGTTGTGAACCCGCAAGGGTTCCACCTCGCGGGAGGGGCGTGGACACATTTATATTAGAGGCGGGTGAATGATACACAAGCACGAATGCGCCCGGGGATAATCCGGAGCACCCCGGAATACCCCGGGGGGTGGTGTGCGCGATTGCTGTTAATGCGATGGCCAATGACTACACCGACATCGATGTTTGAGATACAACTACTTTGGAGTGAGGGTGATGAGAAGCAGCAATCGGCGAGTGGGCTTTGGGGTCGCTGTGATTTGTGCGGCGATGATGGCGTCCCAGGCCGACGGCCAGACGGTCGTTGACTGGACCGGCGGCGCGGCAAACGACAGCTACAACAGCGTCTTTAACTGGGCGGGCCTGAATGTCCCGAACAACACGACCGAGAGCGCACGGTTCAACCTGGCGGGGGCGTTTGGCGTAACGATCCAATCGGGATCGACGCAGACGGTCAGCGACCTGACCGTGGATGCGGGTAATATCAGTTTCACCTCCAACGGCGCGATCTTTGCGACCTTCGATATCGACGACGACATATTCGTCAGCGGTGGGGACCTCACGCTAAGCAGCATTGGTGGCTCATCCCGGGTGCTCTTCAATGTGACCGATGAAGTGCGGGTTGGAGCGAGCAGCACGCTGCGCATCGAGGGTGGCTCAGACCTGAACACGAACAACTTGTTTGCGGGCAGATTTTCCACAGGGGACGGGACGGTGATCGTAGACGGCGCGGGTTCAACGCTGAATGTCAGCAACGCGGTGATACTCGGCTCCAGCGGCAAGATCGGGACGCTGACGTTTCAGAACGGGTCGGACTCAAACGACATCAATAGCACGATCACCCTGGTGTCGGGCAGCAGCGTGGGAAGCACGGGTCGGCTGAACGTTCTCTCCGGTTCGATACTCGATACGGCGAACATCGGCGTCGGTTCGCTGTCCACTTCGGCCTCAGCTATCCAGGAAGCCACCCTGACGGTGGACGGCACTGACTCGGTGTTGACCATGGCCGGTGCGGCGATGCTGACGGTGGGTGATGCGACGAACCCGAACGTGGTCGCGGATGTGCTTATCAACAACGGCGGCGTGCTTAACACGGGCACCGGGCTGACGCTGATACAAAACAGCGGCGAGGTCCGTGCCGACAGCAACGGGGCTGTCAACTTCAACGGCGATGTCACGGTCGATGGGGGGCTATTGCGGAATGCCAACTTCCCCAGCGACGGATCGGAGATGACGTTCCCGGCAGGGTCGGTATTGATGTTGCAGAACGGCGGGCGGTTTTCCGAGCTTGCCAGTCGGACGTTTACGGGCATGGCGGTCAACATCAACGGTGTTGGTTCGCGGTGGGACGGCGGCAACGGGACGGTCGATGGCGTCCTGAATGTCACCACCGGCGGGGTCGCGTTCATGGATGCAAGTTTCCGGGTCGCCAACCAGGGCAACGGAAACGCGGCCGCTGACGGCAATGGTTCGACGATCCAGGCCCGGGGAGTGCGTGTCGCGGATGGGGGGAACACCGGGACGATGACCTTTACGAACAGCGCGGTGGGTGATTTTGATGGCGGCTTCTCGGACACGTTTTTTATTGCCGGGTCCAGCATAGCCGGGACAACCGGGACGGTGACGGTCGCCAGTGGGGCGGATGTTTTTACCAACAATCTTTCGATCGCCGCGTCGGGTGGCGCGACTACAACAGGGACCGCGACCCTCACCGGGCTAGGCTCCACGCTGACACAGGATAATAATATGACGCTGGTGGTCGGGCACGCCACAGACGGGACGGCGACATTGAACGTTAACTCCGCCAGCGTGTTCTCCACAGGCGGCGGGACGGGCACGGCCACGGTCAACGCCACCGGCACGGTCAACATCGACAACGGGACGTTCAACGCCAATGGGGATGTGACGGTTGACGCGGGCAGCTTGAATGTGGTCAACGGCGGAGCCTTCAACCTCGCTGCGGGCAAGACGCTGACACTGCAGAACAACGGCAACGTCGGTATGGTCGGGTCGTTTGACATCGACAACGCGGCGGCGTTGGTCATCGTCGGCGGTGGGGATTTTATCAGTTCCGATACCCTGAACCTGGGCGTCGGCGCGACGGGGACGGACGGGACGCTGCTGGTTGACGGTCCCGGATCGAGTCTTGATGTGGAGGCTGGTTTTTTCACGCCCACCACGACATGGGGGGCTAACGGCGGGACCGCCAACGTCACCGTTAGCAACAACGCAACCTCAAACTTCCTCACGTTGAGGATCGCAAGTTCCTCGGCAGCGGGGACCACCGCGAACGTGCTGATCGAAAGCGGCGGGGACGTGATATTCGAAAACCTGTTGGTCGCTAATGCGGGCGGGCTTACGACCACGGCCCAGATCACGGTGACGGGCAACGGCTCGCGGCTAGCCCCTTTTTTCAGTGGTTTTACAAACGTGGATGTCATCATCGGACATCCCCTGGAGGGGGCCGTCGGGATCGACGTCAACGACAACGGCGTCTTCGAGACAGGTTCAGGCAACACCATCATCAACACGACCGGTCGAGTCACCGTGGACGGTGGACGGTTTGAAGCCGAAACCAACGTGATACTGAATCGCGGGACGTTAGAGCTACTCAACGGCACGGTGGTCGCTGACGCGATTACCCTGGTCAGCGACGGTTCATTTGACTTTATGGGTGGACGCCTGGGTGTGATTGATTTTCAGGGCACGCTGACCAACCAGGGCGGGGTGCTTGCACCGGGTGAATTGGTGGGCACGACGATTGTCAGTGAATACAACCAGCAGGTCGGGGGCACGCTTGAGATCGGGATCGGCGGGACTGTGCCGGGCACGGGGTTTGATCGGCTGATCGTATCGACCGGTGACGTGTTCCTCAACGGCACGCTCGACCTGCAGCCGACCCTGGGCTTTACACCTGTGCTGGGCGACACGTTCCTGATCGTTGATGTATTAAACGGCAACCGGTTCGGCTCGTTCGCGGGCGTGCTGGGCGCGGACCTTGGGAGCGGGCTGGGGTTTGATGTGCTTTACAGTTCCAGTGGTGTCACGCTGGAGGTTGTCAGCAACGCGCTGGCGGGAGATTTAGATGGTGACGGTTTTGTGGGGATCGCCGACTTGAACATCGTGCTTGGGAACTGGAATCAGAATGTGCCGCCTGCTAATCCATTGGCGGACCCAAGCGGGGATGGGTTTGTGGGGATCGCGGACCTGAATGTGGTGTTGGGGAATTGGAACGCGGGTGTGCCGCCGTTGTCGGGAGATTCGGCGAGTATTCCGGAGCCGGGGGTGTTGGCGATGTTGAGCGTCGGCGGGTTGGCGGTACTGAGGCGAAGACTCCCTGTGAGTTAAAGCCTGCTCACTGCCCGGTCCCGGATAATTTTCTTCACAAACCCCATTTTTCGCTTGCAATCTGTGCTGAGATGCCAACAATAACTGCTAGGAACCCTGCTTGGGTTTCAGGAGGAAGGGAAAGAGCGTTTCGCGCTTTGTCGACTCCTAGTGTACCCCGCCTAACGGTCTATAACTTATTCAGCGCCGCCCGCGCCCGCCTGACTTTGGCCAGGATGTCCTTGGCCGAGGCGGTCCAGATGAAGGGTTTGGGGTTGTCGTTGTGCGCGTTGATGTACTCGCCGATC
>JAJRRS010000121.1 GCA_024279275.1 Planctomycetota bacterium
ACATGAGCCTCTCCTGTATTCAAGGAAAGGCCCGATGGTCGCAGCAAGTTCAAGTTGATGCAGGTCATCTTCTCTTGCAGATCATTCGCTTGGCAACACTTATACGAAATCACGGCTCAAACGTTGGGACAGTAGTGGTTTAGGGTATGTGGTAGTTTTGGGTTAGCCGGGCGAATCGAAGCCGGAGGTTTTGAGCATTTCCATGAGTTGGCCGGTGAAGACGAAGTTGTGCTCGGGGAACTCCAAGCCGGCCATGTTGTGGTCGATGTGGCTGAACATCAGGGTGATCTCAGCGAGCGGCGTGACGTCCCCGGTGTGTGGGTCGATGAGTTCAGTTTTGCCGTGGGTCGCGGCACCGGCCTTAGAGAAGTTGTCCATCTCGGCGGTGTGGCGGAGGGTGAACCCGGGGCGTGCGGCGTCGGTGAAGATGGCCTTGGTGATCTTGGCGAGGATGACTTTTTCTTTGAAGTCCCCGGCATGCCCGACCATGATCCCGGCGGTCTGGGCCATCCCCTCGATAATCAATGTGTTGGGCATCACCGGCATCGCCGGGCGCTTGTCCGTAGCTGGGAAATGATCGTGCAGAACATCCTCAGCAGCGCTGACGTTCTTGATCGTCACACAACGCTTGCCGCGCTCAAGCTCGAGGATGCGGTCTATCCAGATCCAACGCATGGGGGGGGTGGGGTCTAGGGTCTGGGGTTCGGGGTCTAGCAGGAAAAGGCCTTGAATCCGAGTCATTTCTGACCAGACCCTAGACCCCATACCCCAGACCCGGTCCCCGCCTTACACTTTGCCTTGCACGAACTTCACCATCGACTCGACGGTGAAGATGTTGGGGAACTCGTCTACTTGCCGGGAGGCGTCGAACTTGTCGAGGTCAGCGTGCGGGAGTTGCTTGCGCAGCTCGGACATGCCCAGGTCGGTGACTTTGCCATCCTGCACATATTGCGGATCACTCAGGACGTTGTCAGCCATCAGCTCAGCCTGGCTGATCTTGATCCCAAACGCCTTCTCCAAACGGAAGACGATGTCCAGGTAGTCGATCGACTCGGCCCCCAGGTCCCCGCCGAGGGTCGCCTGGGGTGTGACTTCGTCGTCATCGACGCCCAGTGCTTCTTCGAGGACGTCTTTTACTTTCTCAAATACTTCGTCATAGGTCATGGTCGATATCTCCAAACATTCGATCGCCCGAGGGTGTATCGGGTCATGCGTTATTTAATGGCTCGAGGCGGAACCTGCCTTGGACAGCCACTTTTTCGTCCACCGTGCCGACGCCCTGGAAGTCGTAGCCCCCGGCACCCCCGTCGTCGTGCTTGCGGAGGGTGACTTTTACGGTCAAAGCCTGCCCCGGCCTGACCATATTACCGTAACGCACGTTTCGCACCTGCGTGACGACCAGCGGCTGGGCCTGGGGAGCCGGGGGGTTTTCCATGCCTGCGACAAAGAGCCTGCCAGCCTGAACCAGCGATTCGAGCATCATCACGCCGGGCAGCACGGGGAAGCCTGGGAAGTGGTCGCCCAGGTATTCTTCCGCTGCGGTGACGGTCTTGATGCCGGTCAGCGAGTCCTCATCTTGTTCCAGCACGCGGTCAATCAGCTCAAATCGCATAGCTTGGCCCTAGTGGAAAGCGGCGAGTGTAGTATTGGCTCTGCCCGGCTGCAACACGGGGATGGCACAGAAAACCGGCCAATTCAATGACACACGGGGGGGGTTGCCGATGGATAGAATGTAATGCCGGGATTCGGCATTGGGTCTGGGGTATGGGGTCTAGGGTCTGGTCAGAAATAAGAACCGGACACAACCACCCCTCTGACTAGACCCCCGACCCAATCCCAGCCTCAGCCCCAATCCCCCAGACCCTGAACCCTAGACCCCAGACCCTCCCCCTCCATGCCCCACCCCGACCCGATCATCTACCTCAACGGCGGCTTCATCCGCAAGAGCGCAGCGACTATGAGCGTCGATGAGCGGGGGATGTTGTTTGGCGATGGGGTGTACGAGGTGCTTCGGTTCTATGCTGGCCGACCCTTGGCGATGGATATGCACCTGTCGCGGATGAGCCTGAGCCTGTCTCGGATCGAACTGACCCCGCCGGACGACTTCGATCAATTACCGCAGATCGCCGAGGCCTTGCTTGAGAAAAACGGCTTGTCCGATGGGAAAATCTACTGGCAGATCACCCGGGGCGCGGCACCCCGCAACCCGGACTACCCCAAAGACGTGCCCCCGACCGTGTTAGTGGTCCCCAGCCCGACCGCCGCGTTGGATGCCGAATCACCTGTCCCGACCCTGACCGCGGTGCTGGCACCCGATGAGCGGTGGTCCAACTGCTGGATCAAGTCGCTGATGCTGCTACCCAATGTGCTGGCGGCGAATGCGGCGCACCGGGCCGGCTGTGAATCGGCGATCCTCCACCGTGATGGCCGAGTCACCGAAGCCACCAACGCCAACATCATGATCGTCCGTGACGATGAACTCTGGACCCACCCCGCGGACCGCTGGATACTCAACGGCGTGACCCGGCAACTGATCCTCCAACTCGCCCACGAATCCGGCATCCCCGTGCGTGAAGAAATTTATGACACGGACCAGCTACTGGCTGCCGAGGAAGTCCTGCTCACCGGCACAACCATCCAGGTCACCGCCATCACGCAGGTTGATGGCCAAGCCATTGCAGCGGGGGTGCCCGGGCCGGTCACAACCCGCCTGCACGACGCCTTGAACCGTCATATCGCAACGCAATGCCTCTGCCCGCAGCCCTAGAAGGTCGATCGCACAGGTTCTCCGCCCCGCCAACGCTCAACTCTTAGCCTGCTCGCACGAAAAAATCGGAGGCTATAAAGATTAGTTTTGTGTCATATATAACTTAAAATTGATCTTTATGGCTAACGGGGCCTCTGAATAACCTGTCGTTGCGCGTGATTCGGGTTTGTCACGGCGGGTAAATCGGCCTCCGCCGGGGTTATTCAGAGGTCCCTAACGGCTAACGGCTAACAGCTAATCCAGGCTTAGCGAGTTAGCCCTGTCAGACGGAGGCCGGCTGGTGTGTTGGGCGTTGGGGGAAGCCGCTGAACAGGGTGTCGCGGATGGCGCTGAGTTGTCGGCGGACCGGTTCCTGACGCCAGCTCAGGCGTGAATCCAGGTAGGGCTTGGCGTGGTGGTCGAACGTGTCGGCAGAGAGCATCAGGGTCAGGGGTGAGGACAGGGATTGGTGGTGAGCCAGCCGCAGCAGTGTCCACTGGTTGCGGTAGCTTAGGCCGACGAGTTGGGCGGTGGTGGAAAAGATCAGCAGGGGGTGGGAGTGTTCGCCCCGGTGTTTCCACCAGTTGGCGATCGACAGGCCGCAGAGCAGCACGATGATCCCGCCGGCGGCAATCAAGAGCCAGTGGATAGGGATCAGCCCGTCGCTGGAGGTGTTTTGACTTACCTCGAACAGGCTTGGTTTAATGATGGTGGGCTTGGCTGGCGGTGCCTGCGCCAGGGTGGTCATCAGATGCAAGAGCGAGGGGATGTTCATGGTGTCTCTGTAGGGCGGTGGGAGGCCTATCGGTGTTTATCCGGGGGCATTATCCGGGGGTGTCAGCCTGCGGCGGCGTGATCTTTTGGGTTAGGGTCCGTCTTGGCGGGTTCTTCCGGCAGCAGGCTGTGGATTGGCAGCGGTTGGGACATCTGATCGATGACCTGCAGAATCACGCGCTCGGCCCGTTCGCGGACCTGCGGGTCAGGCTCGGAAATCGACATCTCAGCAACATCACGGGCGACCTCGGCAATGCCCATCGACTCGACCAGCCACAGTGCCGAGGTCCGGTGCTCGGGCCTTGGGTCGGTGAGCATCTTGGACAAGGCCTGTAAAGCGTCGCCGGCCCGCATCTGCATCAGGGCCTGGATCGCGTTGGCGCGGGCGCGGTTGGGTTCGCCTTCACCGGTCATCTGTGCGATCTGTTCGATGTGGCGTGTCGAATCCAGCCGGGCCAGGGCTTCGACCGCATTGGCGCGAACCCGGTCGTCTTCGTGATTGAGAGCGGATTCGATGACCGGGGTAACTCGGCTAGGCTCGGCGGTCCCCAGGGCTTTGACCGCTGCGGAGACGATATGCGGGTCGTGGTCCCGGCACAGCCGAAGGATCGTGTCCTGGAGCAGCAGCCCCTGATTTAATTCCCCGATGATCGACAAAGCCCGCAGCTTGGCTTTCGTGTCAGGCAGGTTCAGCTTGTCTTGCAAAGCAGTATGGAAACCCGGGTCGATCTTGATCAGTGCCCGCCCCGCGCTGATTTGCTGAGCGTGGTTGAGCTTGTGCCAGCTATCCCACAGACGAGGGAACGCGACTGGCACCAGACGTTTGCTGGCGATCTGCTGGACTTCAGCGTGCGGTGAGTTGACCAGTTGGGCGAGGATGCGGGCTGTTTCCGGGTAATGACAACGGATCAGGTGAGCCAGCGCGACCCGGACGATGTGCTGTGAGGGGTCGGCACAGAAGCCGGCGATCGCAGTATGGACCGGTGCGTCGGCAGGAGCCTGGTGCGCCAGTGCCAGGAGCTTGCGCAGGGCGCTTAGCCGAGTCGCGGGGTCGGCCGCCTTATTGATCGCACCCAGCAGCCGGACCTGCTTGTGGCGATCCTGCGGCAATTCGGTGAGCCAGGTCGCCAAGCCCCGGGCCTGATGCGGGGTGTCGGGTTTTTTATAGAAGTCGGGGGCCGGGATGTAATTATCAGCGTTCTTGATCCGCTTCAAGGCGTTGCGGTATCGCTTCAGCAGCAGCAGGTGCCAGCGGTCCAGGGCTTGGCCGAACGTCCCGGCATCGATGGAGATCCGCAGGCCGTCGATGGCGAAGGGCGATAGGCCCTGGACATCCAGCGCCTGGATCAAGGCCTGCCGGACTGCGGGGGTATCCGAACGGGTCAGCATCACCCCGGCTTGGTGTACCACCGAGGAACCCGTGGCACCCAGCGACCCGAGCAATCCGGTGACGGTGGGCAGGGGCAGTGAAAACAAGGCTCGCAGGGTATCTTTCCGTGCGTGTTGGGCGTAGAACCGGATGGCTTCGTGAACAGCGGCGTATACAAAGGCGGTTTCGATCGGGTCGCCCTGGGGGTTGGCCTGGGGGTCCAGGCTCGTGGTGCGTTGGGCCATCTCCAACAGGCATCGGGCGGATTCGTCTTTCAGGCCGTCGTGGCCTTGGCGTAGCTGGTCCGCGACGAGGTAGGCCTGTCGGACGGAGGCGGAGCGTCGGATGATGTAGACCGCATTGGCGGGGCCGGACGTCTTTTTGTTGTCCATCGCGACCCGTAACGCCCGGGTGAGTTCCGATGCGTGCTGCAGCACAGTCTGGCGGATGTCCTCAGGAAGCCGGTGAAAATGCTCGACCAGGGCAATCGTGCCATGGATCTGACGGCGTTGCAGCAGGATCAGAGCCATGACCTTCAAGGCATCCGGGTCCGCCGTGGGCAGGGCCTGAGCCATCGCCTGATCGATACAGACGTCCTGGATGCCCTGCAGGTGCTTGAAGATTTCGTTGAACTTAGCCATCACGGGTCGCGTAGGGTCATGGGACAAGGAACCGGTCACAGCCGGGTTCACCGTGGAAATTATCGGCCTTTGGACCCCAACGTCTGTAAACCCTGATGGGAACTTAAAAAAACCATCACAAAACGTCAGAAAACCCTTTTCTTAACCCCCTTGAGGGGCTATAATCCGACCCACACCCCCGCCGTACGTTGTTGTTCCTAAACTAGATTGAACTTTGTTTTACCCTCGAGAAAGTCAGGGGCCGGTGATGAGCGTTAGTCATAAATCCTCCACTATCCAATCCTTCCGTCTGATGGCGTATAGCCGTCCGCTACACCCGGAGCTATTTGACCTCCAGGCTCGGCGTATCGATCGTCATGGCGATTATGAGGCCGAAAACTGGCTTACCCCAGCCGGCCACGTCGTGCGATTCTCCTTTGCCGGCGAAATCATGACCGAAGCCGTCATCTCCAATGCCGACCACCTGCCCGAAATAGGCCTGGTCCACGCACTGCCTTGTCTGGGCGAAAAGGAGTTCCAGTACGAGCCTAAGCCCGACGGCAAGATCGGCTACGTCACTACCATCCAGACCGAGGCTCTGTCGGACAACCTCTTCGGGGCGACCCTCCGCGAGATGAAGGACTTCGCCCGGGAGACCGGCTCGCTGTCCCACAGCTACATCGACAAAGAGGGTGCCGCCTGCCTGTCCGTCCTGGACACGCAAAAGTACCGACGTGAGTTCCACCTGCAGAGCTATCACCTGTTGGGTAGCGCCAACCTCGTGCTGCGGACCCAGTCGATCTTCGAGGCCCGACGCTGACCCGCACTTGCCGCAGGTGTGGCGACAACAATTAAATTACAACGAAGCCCACGCACAGCCGCGTGGGTTTCTTTTTTTAGCTGGTGGCCAGACACGCGAGAGTTCAGAACACTCGTATGCCAGTTGTACCACCACCCTAGTCACCGCAGTCACCGCAGTCATAGCCGCCGGCTGCCAGCCGGCGCGTCCGCCAGCGAAGGTACTCGACCCGACCGATCGCCAGAAAAAATCAGCCGCGAATGAACTCAAATGAACGCAAATCGTTTGGACCCACAGTGGGAATCCATCACTTCATCGCCCCGACCCCATGCCTTTAATTCGCGTTTATTTGCGTTTATTCGCGGCTAATCCTCTTCTGGCCTGCCAACTTCAGTAAGGTAGCAAACTATGAATACCACCCCACGCAACGAAATCACCCGCCAGATCGAATCCGCCGCCGTCGTGGCGATCCTGCGCGCGGCAAGCGACCAAGGCCTGGTCTTAGCCTGCCGGGCGATGATGCTCGGCGGCTTGAAGATCGCAGAAGTCCCGTTGACCACACCCAATGCCCTGCAAGTCATCAGCCAGATATCCAATGAACTCTCCGGCCAGGTCCTGATCGGGGTCGGCAGCGTGCTGGATGCCGACTCGGTCCGCCGATCAGCCGATGCCGGTGCCCAATTCATCGTCAGCCCGACCTTCAAGCCCGAAGTGTTGGAGGCCAGCCACAAGCTAGGCCTGCCCTGCCTCCCCGGCGCCCTGACGCCCACCGAGATCCTCACTGCCTGGGAAGCCGGTGCCGACATCGTCAAGGTCTTCCCCGCCCATCGCCTCGGCGGCCCCGCGTATCTCCGAGACGTCTTGGCACCTCTGCCCCACATCAAGCTCATGCCCACCGGCGGCGTTCGGCTGGACACCCTGGGCGACTGGTTCGACGCCGGCGCAGTCTGCCTGGGCGTCGGCACAAGCCTCATCCGCACCGACCTGGTCCAGGCCCAGGACTGGCAAGCCCTGACCGAACACACCCGGGCCTTCGTTTCAGCGGTGGAGGCGGCGAGGCAGTAAGCCGGGAAAATTCCGGGGGAACGCCGGGGGAACGCCGGAGGGAACTCCGTGTGGAACTCCGGGCGGGCTTTAGGGGAAATCCGTAGGGGCCGAGGGCAACCACACATGGAAATATCTAATCACTCTGGCTGAGGCCAGAGCCACCCGATCTGGCCCAGCGTAATCACCACAATCGCCGAATACCCACAGGCCTCATGCAAAAGGCCATGGGTAAATAGGAAATTGAATCCGAGGCCGAACCCGAGGCCGAATCCGGTCATCAAACTATTAAGGCTTTTTTACAAAAGCCATAACATCTTAACGGTCTTTTTATGATCGTTTATCCCCGATCTCTTATCGCCTGAGGTGGTGAATCCTGGAATCCGCTCTATGCGTTTGTCTTGCGAGGTGGCAGTGATAATTGAGTCCACAAACCCTTTTGTCCGATAAAGATGTCCATCCAGACGCACCGGGGTTGCCCAATGTGGGCAGTGCGGCGTTGATAATCACACCCCCCCCCAACTCTGCCCACAAGGCGAGCCTCGACGGAGACATCACCATGATTAAGAAGACACTGCTACTTATGCTGACCGCCGCGTTCCTGGTAGCCATCACCGGCTGCAACACGATCCACGGCGTGGGTCAGGACATGCAAGCCGCCGGCGAAGGCATCCAGGACGCCGCTAGCGACTAAGGTTTGATACTTCACCAAGTAATTACGCCGGCAGCGTGATCGTGAAGTCCGTGCCTCTGCCCGGGTCGGCGTGGACGCTTAGGTGCCCGCCGTGTTCTTCGATGATCCGCCGGGAGGTCGGCAGGCCCAGACCCGTGCCGCCGCGCTTGGTTGAGAAATAGGGCTGAAACACTTTCTCCGCAACCTCCTCTGTCATCCCCGGCCCGGTGTCGATGATATGGATACGCAGCTCCTCGCCGCCCAGCGATCGGGCACGCTCGGTCCGAACGATCAACTCGTCAGCTCCCCCGTGAGGCTGGTCCTTTTCGCGCGCCTGGGTCATCGCCTGCACCGCATTAATCAGCAGGTTCAGCAAGGCTTGTTTGAGCAGCCCCGCGTCCACCTGAATCGTTGACGGGTCAGCCAAGAGCTGGGCACGCAGGTTGATCCCGGCTTCATTGGCCTGAGGCTCGAAGAAGTCGATCAGCTCGCCGATCATGGTGTGCAGGTCGGTTGCCTGTGTGTCCAACTCGACTCGGCCGGCGAACCGCAGGAAGTCTTCGAGGATGTCGCGCAGCCGGTGAGTCTCCCGGCTTAACGATTCCAAACGCCGCTGCACCCGGCCCAACCCCTCGTGGTGGGAATCACTCAGCCCGCCATCTTGCGACAGGTCATGGACATCTTCTTGAAGAAGCTGGACGTTCAGGCCCACGGTCGATAGCGGATTCTTGATCTCGTGGGCAAGCCCGCCGGTCAGCGTCCCCAACTCCGCCAACCGCTCCGCTGCCCGGGCGCGCAGCTCAAGCTGGCGCACACGCCGCTCGGTACGTCGCCCCCAGACCGCCGCGACGGGGATCGACGCCAGCACACCGATACCCAAGCCTAGGAACAAGGTTGACCACATCGCCAACGAAGATAGCCCCGTCCGCCCGCCGTGTCACATGGCACGCGGATGTTTTGTACTTGCAGCACAACCACCACATCCCCAGCAGGGGACACAGCCCGGATGATCCACGCGATATCACGCTGTCGTTTACCTAACGACAAACCGGGACGCAATGCCCCTGAAAATCTTATCTAACCGCCCAGTGCGGACCTTGATCGGCCATGGCACGCCGGCTCGGGTCTTACCCCGACAGCCAGCTATGCTTATGGATATCAGTGGGCCGCTTGATGTGGTTGGCCTTCGGCCACCAGCGCCCGCTCGACCGTCTTGGCCTGCCAGCCCTTGTCGCCCTCGATCAGGTCGTAGTCAACATCTTCGCCGTCCTTCAAGGAACGGAACCCGTCGCCCTGGATCTGGCTGTAGTGGACAAAGACGTCCTGGCCCTGAGGCCCGGTGATAAAACCATAACCCTTCTTAGGGTCGAACCATTTTACTTGGCCATGTGTCGTCGGCATTGTCTAATCTCCTCAAAGAGAACGAGGAACCACGGAACAGAAGTGATACATCAGCACAAAAACTAAATCGTTTACGAGTCCGGGTGAGTTCACACCCAATGCCTTAGAAGAAGAAATGAAACAGATTCAATAATGAACTTATCAACTCGATGTCGTGGGCTTGTGTCGCCCCTGTCTACCCGCACCATGCGGGCCATCCACACACTCTTTATCGCAGGCTGGCCTGATTTTGAGAGGAAGCCGCCCGCCATGCCTACCTAACTTAACAACTTTCTGCCCATGCGCAAAGCCCAATCCGGGTGCCGGGGCAAAATTACCCCGACACACCGTGTCCGATATTAATCGATTGAGAGGTCAAACGGAAGCGTTTTCTTCCTTTTCCGCACCTTCTTCGCTCGCAGCCCGGATCGACAGCTTGACTCGGCCCTGATCGTCGATCAGCAGCACCTTGACCCGCACCTTGTCGCCGATCTTGACTACGTCCGAGACCTTATCGACGAAGCCGTCCTTGAGTTCGGAGATGTGGCACAAGCCGTCCTGGCCGGGGATAACCTCGATGAAGGCACCGAAGTCCTTGATGGTCGAAACCGTGCCGTTGTAGACCTGCCCGACCTTGACCTCGGCACCGATCTTTTCGATTTCTTCGATCGCCCGCTCAGCCTTGCCCGCCCCGACCGCTGAGACGTAGATCGTGCCATCTTCCTCGATCTCGATCTTGGCACCGGTGTCCGCTTCCAGAGCACGGATCATCTTCCCGCCAGGACCGATCAGCTTGCCGATCTTGTCCGGGTGGATCTTGGTGCAAAGCATCCGCGGTGCCCATTTGTTCAGCTCAGCCCGATGCGTCGGGATGGTCGCGTCGATCATCTCGATCATCTGCAGCCGGTTGGTCTTAGCAAGCACAAAGGTCTTGCGGACCTGATCCATGTTCAGGCCACGGATCTTCAGGTCCAACTGGATCGCGGTGATCCCGTTGGTTGTCCCGGTGACCTTGAAGTCCATGTCGCCGAAGTGGTCTTCCTCGCCCTGGATATCGGTGAGGTAGACGTCTTCCTGCCCAGCTTCGTCACCCTGGATCATCCCGATGCTGATCCCCGCCACCGGTGCCTTGATCGGCACACCCGCGTCCAGCAGAGCCAGTGTCCCGCCGGTCGCCGACGCCATCGAGGATGAACCGTTGGATTCCATGATGTCGCTGACAAGACGGATGGTGTAAGGGAAGTCGCTGACCTCAGGCATCACCGGCGCCAGTGCCTTCTCCGCCAGCTTGCCGTGCCCCTGATCGCGTCGGCTTGGACCCATGATCCGCTTGGCTTCGCCCACCGAGAACGGCGGGAAGTTGTAGTGCAGATAAAACTTCTCAGAATACTCCTGACCCAGCCCATCGACGATCTGCTCGTCCTTGCCGGTACCCAGCGTGCAAGTCACCAGAGCCTGAGTCTCGCCACGGGTAAATAGCGCCGAACCGTGCACGCGGGGCAGGATCGCAACTTCACAGTCGATGTTACGCAGCTCGTCGAACTTACGCCCGTCCGTCCGGACACCGCCACGGATAATCACCCGGGTGATGTCTTCTTCCAGATCATGCACCGCACTCTTGGCGAACTTACGACGGACATTGGCCGTCTGATGCTGGGCATAAGTAGCGTCTTCGCCCGGCTCGCCAAACTCGGCGTTCATGAAGTCCTTGATCGCATTCTTGACCGCGACTTGCCGATCCAGCTTCGAGCCTTCGGTGGTCTTGGCGGCCTGCAGCGGGGCGGACAGTTTTTCCTTGACCGTCTGGGTGATGTCATCGGGGATCTGCGGGGTCGTGTTGACCTTCTCCTGCCCGCACTTGGCGACCAGCTCTTCGATCAGGCTGGCCACCGCTTTAACGTGCTCAAAACCCTCTTCAATAGCCGCCGCAACGACATCCTCAGGAAGCTCGTAAGCCCCGACCTCGATCATGTTCAGCCCGTCCTTGTGGCCGCACAGAAGCATGTCCATGTCGGAAAACTCGCACTGAGCCGCGGTTGGCATGACCACGACCTTCTCATCGACTCGACCCAGACGAACATTACCAACAGGCCCCTCGAACGGCACCGAGCTGATCGACAACGCAGCCGAAGCCGCGATACCTGCCAGCACATCCGGGTCGTTCTGCCCGTCAGCCGACAGCACCCAGCACTGAATCTGCACCTCGTCCTTGTAGCCCTTGGGGAACAGAGGCCGAAGTGGCCGATCGATGTTCCGCATGGTCAGGATTTCTTTTTGGTTCGGAGCACCTTCACGCTTGCGAAAGCCCCCTGGGAACTTGCCCGCAGCACTGAGCTTCTCGCGGTAATCCACCGTCAAAGGGAAGAAGTCCAGCCCCTCGCGCGGCGCGGCGTGGACAGCCGTGCCCAGCACAACCGTCTCGCCATACTGTACGAGCACAGCCCCGTCCGCCTGCTTGGCGATCTTGCCGGTCTCGATGCTTAGGGTGCGTCCGCCGAGCTGCATTTCAACGCGGTGCGTGGTCATAATGATTCGCTTTCTTTGTTTTAGGCCGTGAGTATGGCTGGTTTCTGGGTATCCGGGGTCGTCCGCCGCGGCCAAATAGGGCGGTACGACACTTTATGTCTGTCCCTTATTCAGGAAGCAGAGGGCAGATGACCTGTGACGCTTGCCGTTTTATGATGGGCTTGCCCCGAGCCTGTGTAGAGGTGGGGCGGCGTCGCGGGTCGCCTGCCGTCTGCCCCCGGACTTTCCGGGTTTCCCCAGGCACGACGCCCGAGGCAGGGACGGCGTGCGTGATTCTATTTCCGAAGGCCGAGCCGGCCGATCAGCGTCTGGTACGCCGCGCGGTTCGTTCGAGCCAGGTAACGCAAGAGGCTGTTACGCGTCGACACCATCTGAAGCAGCCCACGACGGGAGTGGTGGTCATGCTTATGGGTTTTCAGGTGCCCGGTGAGGTTATTGATCCGCTCAGTCAGGATCGAGACCTGGACCTCGGGGCTGCCTGAGTCCTTCTCGTTCCGCTGGTACTCGCTGATCAGTTGGGTCTTCTTCTCTGCCGTGATCGTCATCAGGGTTCTCTCTTTCGCCGCCCAATCGGTATGGGAGCCGAGGCTGGGGGTAGTGTGACTTTAACTATCTACTAATGTCTCAACATCAATTGAGCCCCGAATTCTAACAAAACCCCGGGGCCGTGGCAACGCCGGGCGGATCGGCCAATTACAAGGCTAACGCATAGGGAACGCATAGGGATTTCTCAATCTCTACAGCCGCAGGTCTGCCCAAGCACAGGCCACAGCAAGTCATTCACCCCAGCCCATAGACCATCCTTCATCGCCACCAATCCTTAACATAACACGATTAAGACTATTAAGTCTTTTTTAATAAAGCCATAATAGTCTGTTAATCTTTAGGCCGCTTTTAGCTCCTATTCAGTGATTAGGGTGATGAATCATGGAGCACGCCCTATGCGTGTGTCTTGTGCTTATATGGAGATTCAACGAGGGATTCGTGCCCTCAGGGGTCGTCCTTGCTAAAATACCCCCATGCCTACACAGACCGCCCCCAAGACCGATCGTTACGCCAAATCCACCACCGCTTTCGCCAAGGCCAAGGCCCTCATGCCCGGCGGAGTCAACTCCCCGGTCCGGGCCTACAAAGCAGTGGGGCGGGAGCCGATTACTGTCCGCTGTGGCAAAGGGGCCATCGTCACCGACATCGACGGCAACGAATACATCGACTACGTCCTGTCCTACGGCCCGCTGATCCTCGGCCACGCCGAAGAATCCGTCCTCGCCGCCATCAGTAAGGCAGCAGGTCGAGGCGCGAGCTTCGGCATGCCCACCGAAGCCGAGACACAGTTGGCGCAAGTTGTCATCGACGCCGTGCCATCCGTTGAAGTCGTCCGCTTTGTGAATTCAGGCACCGAAGCCGTCATGTCAGCCATCCGCCTGGCACGCGGCGCAGCATCCGGGGGCGGTAAACCAAAGATCGTCAAATGCACCGGCTGTTACCACGGCCACAGCGACGGGCTACTCGTCCAGGCCGGCAGCGGCGCGACCACCCTCGGCGTCCCAAGCTCACCCGGCGTCCCCGAATCCATCACAAGTAACACGTTACTGATCCCGTACAACGACCTCAACGCAGTACACGAGTTATTCAAGGAACAAGCCAAAGACATCGCCTGCCTTATCGTCGAACCCATCGCCGGCAACATGGGCTGCATCCCACCCGCCCCCGGAGTTGGGCCTAATGGCAAAGGCTACCTGCAAGGCCTCCGCGACCTCTGCGACGAGTTCGACATCCTCCTGATATTCGACGAAGTCATGACCGGCTTCCGCGTCGCCTACGGCGGAGCACAAGCCCTCTACAACATCACACCCGACATCACCTGCTTAGGCAAAATCATCGGCGGCGGCCTACCCTGCGCAGCCTACGGCGGACGCGAAGACCTCATGCGACAGATCTCACCCGACGGCCCCATCTACCAGGCCGGCACGCTCTCCGGCAACCCACTCGCCATGGCCGCAGGCCTCGCCACACTCGAAGCACTTAGAGAAGAAGGCGTCTACGAAAAACTCGAAGCCACGGCCGCCGCATTAGAAACCGGCCTACAAAAAGCCGCCTCCAACGCCAACGTCCCCATCTACCTCACCCGCGTCGGCTCCATGCTCGGCGTCTTCTTCACCAACACCCCCGGCTCCCCCATCACCAACTACGAACAAGCCCTCACCTGCAACACCGACCGCTTCGCCGCCTTCTTCAACACCATGCTAGACAACGGCATCATCCTCGCACCCGCCCAATACGAAGCCTGGTTCCTCTCCACCGCACACGACGAAGCTTGTGTTGCGAAGACGATCGAGGCCGCATGTGGGGCGTTTAAGAATGCCATTGGAATTGAATAAGGCCATGATCGATCGTGCTATCCGCATCTGTGTCACTGTACGGAGATATTCTCAAGCATGAGCGATCAAATGACTATTGGTGAATACTTGGGATTCCATGGTGAACATGGCTACCTTACTCCGCTGATCGAAGACTGTATTATTGATGCGTCAGACCTAAGTGAAGTAGATCAGCGGCAGCGTCGGGGATACATACGAGCGGTATTTGCGTATGTCGAAGCGCAAACATGTTGCCTGAAGAGACGTATTATCAAGGAGTTGCTTGCCAAGAGCTACAAAGATCGTGAGTTTAATTTACATAAACTCGCTTTGCTTTGTGAGGACTTGCCGACAGTTGATCAAACCGGCAAGATCAAGATTAGTGGACGCTACCTCCCATTTAAAGGGAACATTGCATTTACAATTCGAACATTCGCAGAGATCAGAGGGTGTAGTGATATCGATGTTCTTAGTGACGATGGGTGGGATCAACTGATCAAGGCTTCCAAGGTACGTGATCGGATTATGCACCCCAAGGGTAAAAAAGATATTTCTATTACCGACGATGAAGTTGAATCAACGACCAAAGGGTTCTTTTGGTACATAAAGACTGTTTGTGAGTTTCTCAGCGTTGAAGTTAACGAAGATTAAGAAAGTTGGACACTCAAGTGCCGGACAATTACATTTTTCGTATGGTCAAACTCCAATTTACTCCGGTTCCAACAACGCCACCAGGTCGCGTCGGCCATCAATGATGTGCAGGATTTCCACCACGCCGTCTTCGCGTTCAAGATAGAAAATCAGATACGCGGGGTAGCCTTGGACGTTCCATTTACGAAGGCCGGCCAGGCGCGGATTGTTTAACGGATACGCTCGGCCTATCCCGGGGGTGTCGGCCAGTTGGGTAATGGTTGCCAGCACCGCATCCCGGACAGATTCGGCTGCGGTCGGGTCATCCGTGGCGATGTAGTCAATGAGTTCGATCAACTCCGACTGGGCCGACCTTCGGATGATGGGATGCCTGCTCACGCCTTGTCCCGAGATCGCCGACGCGCATCGATTTTCTCGGTCATCCGGCGGTGCAGCATATCCAAGGCGGCGTCATCCAACTCGATCGCATCGGAGTCCAGCGATGCCAGCAGTTTAGCTTCGAGTTGGTCTTGAGCCATCCGCCGTTGATCTTCGCGGATCAGGGAGCGGACGTATTCGCTGGCCGTGGCATATTCGCCGGTCTCCAGCCGCTGATGAAGATAAGACTGTTGCTCGGGCGTGATGGTGACGTGTAGGGCTTGCATGATCTAATCCTAGCATTTATGGCATTTAATGTCAATATATGCCATTATCGGCGGAGCATTCTTGAGCCTTAACCGGGACGGCTCATAGGCTCCTATATTGTGTGTCTATGCCGCCTGGGCTAGAATCCACCCCGTTCGCAACCCACATCTCCCGCTTAGGCCCGGTTTTGCGGAGTTGGGTTGACGCCCCGCCGATGGAAACGCCCCACAACCCCTTTTTTATCAGTGAGATACGACCGATGACCGCCGCCGCTACCCCCGCCGCCGTGACCCAGACCTTTAAGATCCTTGCCGCTGACAAGCTGCACAAGGAAGGCCTCGCCTGGATTGAGAATCAGCCGGACTGTGAGCTGGTCAACAAGCCGGGGCTTAGTGAGGACGAGTACGCAAAGATCGTCGGCGAACACGATGCCATGATCGTGCGCTCCGGGATCAAAGTCACCGCGAAGATTCTGGAAAACCCCGGTCGGCTTAAAGTCATCGCCCGGGCGGGTGTCGGCGTTGACAACATCGACCTGGAAGCCGCGACCGCCAAGGGCATCCTCGTTATCAATACCGCCGAGGCCTCGACGATCACCACCGCCGAGCTTGCGTTTACGCTGCTGATGGGGTTGATGCGTAACATCGGCCCGGCACACCAGACGATGAGCGGCGGCGGTTGGGACCGCAGCAAGTATTCGGGCCGACAACTCGCGGGCAAAACACTGGGCATCGTCGGCATGGGCCGCATCGGCCAGACCGTCGCCGAGCGCGCGATGGCGTTTGAGATGGACGTCGTCGGTTACGACCCGTTCTTCAATCAGGAAACCGCTTGCGACGGCCGGGTCAAGATGGTCCGCGACTTCGCCGACCTGTTGCCCTTGGTCGATATCATCAGCTTCCACGTCCCGCTGAACGACCAGACACGTTCGATCCTCAATAAAGACACCTTCGCCAAGTGCAGGGACGGCGTATTTGTCATCAACGCAGCCCGTGGTGGGGTCGTCGATGAAGTTGACCTGATCGATGCGCTGGACTCCGGCAAGTGTGCCGGCGCCGCGTTAGATGTCTACACCACCGAACCCCCAGCAGAAGACAGCCCGCTACGCACGCATCCTAAAATCCTGCACACCCCGCACCTTGGCGCAAGCACCGCCGAGGCGCAGGTAGCTGTGAGCGTCGATGCCGCCGCCGGTTGCCTGACTTATCTGCGTGGGCAAGGCGTCAAAGGCGCGGTCAACGCTGGGGGCTTGAAGATCGATCTTTCCCCGACACAAGAGCGCTACGTCGATCTTGCCCAGCGGATGATTCAACTCATCAACCCCATGATTACCCGTGGCGTCTGCAGCGTCACCATCGAGATCGTCGGCAACGGCCTGGGTGCCGGCGCGAGCATGATCGAACGCACCGCCCTGGTCGCGCTTCTACAAGAACACCTCACCGACCCGGTCAACATCATCAACGTGTCCCAGGTCGCAGAAAAACGCGGCATCAAGGTCCGCACCGTGCTGGTCGATGAGGATGGCCCGCGCGGCTCGCAGCTAAGCATCCAGATCGAAGGCCCCGCCGGCTCGACCGATGAAAAAACCCATCAGTGCGACCGTGTCCGCCGGGTCGTTGGCCGGGTCTACGACGACCTGCGCCCGCGCATCGTCGAGATCAACGGCTACCACATGGACATGGTCCCCGCAGGCCCGATGCTCCTACTACAAAACGACGACCGCCCCGGCATGATCGGCATGGTCGGCTCGGTCTTCGGCGACGCCAAAGTCAACATCGCCGACATGTCCATCAGCCGCCGCGACTCCACCGCCCTGATGCTCCTGAAACTCGACGGCGAACCCGGTGCCGACGTCATCAAAACCATCCAATCCAAGCCCGGCATCCTAAAAGCCGCTGCTGTGAAGCTCGCACCGGAAAGTGTGTAAGAAAAAATTCACCGTGAAGTTGCGAAGAGCGCGAAGCCGTTCAGAGCGTATAGTCGCAAATGAACGCGAATGGGCTGGGGGTCATCAACGTCATAGTCTGGTCTTATTCGCGTTGATTTGCGGCTAAGAATCCGGTTTGCCTTCGCACTCTTAGCGCCTTCGCGGTTTTCCGGCTTGCTGGTTGAAAGGTGATAGAGGCGGCTAGCGATCCTACCCCCGCGCCAACGGCTTAGACTTGCTGGTGAGTTTGGGCTTACCCATCCCGATCAGTTGCATCTTCTTATCCAGCGTGCTCGCCATCTTGTCCAGCGTCGTCGATAGCAGGAACTTTTTAAGCTCAGCCCGGATCGGCTTCCATTGGTCGTGTTGCGGGCAGGGCTGTTCGTCGTTGCACTTGGCCATGCCGACGACGCAGGCGTCAAGGGACTCGACTCCGTCGATCAGGGCGACGATGTCGTAGAGGGTGATCTGTTTGGCCGGGCTGGCCAGGGCGAACCCGCCGCCGCGCCCCTTGGCACTGGTGAGCATGCCCTTGCGGACCAAGTCCTGGAAAATCTTGGCGACGAAGTGCCGCGGCAGGTCCGTGCCTTCGCACAACTCATCCAGCAGCACATACCCATCAGGCCGAAGCATCGCCAACCGGGTCATCGCTCGGATCGCGTAGGCGCAGGCATTGGAGTAGATCATGCGTTGGTTTCCAGAGGGTTCACAGCCTCACGGGTTTAGGACAGGTGCAAACAACAACGGAATTATAGGTGTGATTAGCTTTTTAGGCAACGGCTTTTTATAGCGATGGTTCAGATAGGGATAATTGGCCCTTATCCCAACGCCGGGTCTGAGGCTTGGGAAGGCCCGGGTATCCGTGATATCCGGGTTGCCACCCCTTTAGCGGGGATAACGCTCCTCCGCATTGACCCTTTTCAGCAGCACCCTAGAATCATGCTTTGTTCCTCACCCCCGACCTCCCGCTTCCTTCATTCACGCCCCCGACGAGCCTAGACCATGACCCCTCAGACCGATCCGTGCTGTGACTCCGACCTGATGCGTTCTCTTGGAATGGCCACCGGCCACTGCGCCGTGGTCGGCCTGCAGTGGGGCGACGAAGGCAAAGGCAAGGTCGTTGACCTCATGGCAAGCCAGCTCGACCTGGTCGTCCGCTACAACGGCGGAGCCAACGCAGGCCACAGCGTCCAGGTCGGCGACAAACGCTACGCACTGCACCTGATCCCATCAGGCATCCTCTCACCCGATGCCATCAACGTCCTGGGCAACGGCGTCGTCATCGACCCCGCACAACTCGTCAAAGAGATCATCGGCCTGCGAGCCGAGGGCATCACCATCGGCGACAACCTCAAGATCAGCGACCGCGCACACCTGGTCTTCGAGTATCACAAAGTCCAGGACGTCCTCTACGACCAGGCACTCGCCAAAGCCATGGGCGGCACCGCAGCCATCGGCACGACCGGCCGAGGCATCGGACCCTGCTACGCCGACAAAGCCCTGCGCTCCATGGCCATCCGTGTCGGCGACCTGCTCGATGAAGCCGGCCTCCGCGCCAAACTCCAACGCATCGTCGCCGTCAAAAACACCGTCCTCGCCGCCCTCGCCAAACAGTGCGACCAACCCTTCACGCCTTTCGACGCCGACACCGTATTACAAGAAACATTAAAACTCGCCGAGATCCTCCGCCCGCACATCTGTGACAGCGCGCATCTGTTGCACACCGCCATCGACGCCGGCAAACGCCTGCTCTTCGAGGGCGCAAACGCCACCCTCCTGGATATCGACCACGGCACTTACCCCTTTGTCACCAGTAGCAACTGCTCATCCCTCGGCGTCCACACCGGCACCGGCATACCCGGCCACAAAGTCACCAACGTCCTGGGCATCGTCAAGGCCTACCAGACCCGTGTCGGCGGCGGACCCATGCCCACCGAACTCAACGACGCCACCGCCGAACGTATCCGCGAGGTCGGCAAAGAGTACGGCACTACCACCGGCAGACCCCGCCGTGTCGGCTGGCTCGACCTGGTCGCACTGAAATACGCCGCACAACTCAGCGGCGCGACCGGCATCGCACTGATGCTCATGGATGTCCTCTCAGGCCTACCCGAACTCAAGCTCTGCACCAGCTACCAACACAACGGCAAAACCCTCGCGAACTTCCCCGCCGACGCCAACGTACTGGATACCCTGACACCCGTGTACGAAACCGTCCCCGGCTTTGAGGAAAATATCGAAGAATGTAAACGCTTCGACGATCTCCCCGACAACGCACACGCCTACATCCAACGCATCGAACAATTCGTCGGCACCCACGTCGTTATGGTCAGCGTCGGACCAAGACGCGACCAGACCGTGTTAAGAAATGTATGATTTGAGATTGATGATTTATGATGTAAGAAGGCAAGGCCATGAACGTCACACGCACGACTGAGACATCACCAATCATAAATCATAAATCAACAATCTCCCCACTCCCCCGTCACATCGCCATCATCATGGACGGCAACGGCCGATGGGCACAGGCAAAGGGCAAAGACCGAACCTTCGGCCATCGTCACGGCGGCGAACGCATCCGCCCGCTGGTCACCGAGTGCGCCAGCCTCGGCATCGAAGTCCTCACCCTCTACAGCTTCTCCACCGAAAACTGGACACGCGCTCAGGAAGAAATCGACTTCCTCATGAGCCTCTATGTCGAGTACCTCATCGCCGAACGCGGCGAACTAAATAAAAACAACATCCGCTTCGTACAGATCGGCCGCCGCGAAGGCCTCCCGAAAAATGTACTCGACGAACTCGACCAGACCGTCGCACTGACAAAAAACAACACAGGCATGACACTCGCTCTTGCGCTGAACTACGGCTCACGCACCGAGATCACCGACGCCGTCCGCGACATCGCACAAAAAATAAAATCAGGCACACTCACCCCCGACGACATCACCGAACAAACCGTCACCGACCACCTCTACACCGCCGGCCTCCCCGACCCCGACCTGCTCATCCGCACCGCCGGCGAGATGCGCCTCAGCAACTACCTCCTCTGGCAGATCAGCTACGCCGAACTCTACGTCACCGACATCTGCTGGCCCGACTTCGATCTCCCACAACTCCACAAAGCACTCGACGCCTTCGCCAACCGCAAACGCCGCTTCGGCGCAGTCGTTTGATTCTTTCGCTAACAAGCTAACCGTTACCGCTGGTGTTCTGGGCTATGGAACCCGGCCTTGCAGCCAGCCTCCCAGGCGTCGGGCATGTTGCCGTGTGCAGGGACACCGCCCTGGTCCTTGAGCATCCTCGCCAAGTGCAAGCAGTTCCAGACCAGGAACGTCGTGTTGCGGTTGGTGAAGTCGTTCTCTGGACCACCCGAACCCGCGTCCATGTACGAAGGCCCCGGCCCCGCCTCGCCCATCCAACCCGCATCCGCCTGCGGTGGGATCGTATATCCGATGTGTGACAGTGAGAACAGAACGTTCATCGCGCAGTGCTTGACGCCATCCTCGTTACCCGTGATCAGCGTCGCCCCGACCTTCCCATAATCGCGGTACTGGCCTTTGTCATTGAACTTGTGGGTGTACCCGTACATCCGTTCAAGCGCCCTGCTGCACACCGAACTCTTCTCGCCAAGCCAGACCGACGTGCAGAGGATCAGGATGTCACACGCATCGATCTCCGCCTGAATCTTGGGCCAGTCGTCTCGTTCCCATTCGTCCGTCTTGGACATGTCCAGCCCCAGCCCCGCCGGAACCTCGTAATCCACCGGGCGGATGAGTTTCGTCGAAGCTCCAGCGTCTTCAAAGATGTTCTGAGCCACACGGATCAGCCCCTCGGTGTGAGACATGATCGGGTTCCGACTCAAAGTGCAGTTGAGGAACAGTACGTTCAGGTCGTCGTAACTCCCCGGGGCCGTAGAACACAGTTCTTTATTGATACGGGTTGTCTGGTCGGACATCAAGAGCCTCGCTTTCGTTAGTTCGTCCAGTACGCCACACCACAACAGTGGTTCAACGGGGCCAGGATCAACTATATTCCCAGGCGGTCGTAAATACGATTAGCCATCGCCTTGAGCTTATTAAAACAGTCATCCCGCGACACCCCACTAGCAAACACCGTGCAAACCGCCGCACCCTTTCGCACCGCCTTCCCAGCCTCCGGCACATCCGCGACCTCATCCTTGTCAAACAATTCATACAAATCCGGCACCCCCCCGGTTCCCCCCGCCAACTTCGCATACACCACCGCCTTCCCCCGCACCGCAGCCCGGCTCGGCTTATTCTTCCGTGAACCATCGCTCGGACTCAACGCATGTATCCCCGTGATCTTCTCAACCAGCTCGACGCTCGCCGTGTATCGCGGGTTCACCTCCACCGGCCAAAGGTCGCCCTTGAAATCCATAATTAAATCCACCCCGAACACACCACGCAGATCAAACCGCTGCGTCAGCACCACCCCAAGCCGTGACATCGCCTCCCGCGCCGCCTCGGAAACCTGCAACGGCCCGATCGATCCACAATACGCAAACTCACTCGCCCCAAAACAAGGCTCACCGATCAGTTGCTCCGTCGCCCCCAACAAGATCGACGACCAACCATCGCAGTGATACACCGCGCTGATCGGCATCCCACGCACATACTGCTGCAAATAATGTGTCGCATCGATCGGATCGCCCGGCGACCACCACCGGATCCCCTGGCCGCCATAAGAGTTCTGCGGCTTCAGCAGATACTTCATCTTCCCAAACGACCCGAACGCCAGCCGCCACAACCGGCGTAGAAACGAGATCGTCGTCACCGTCTTGCAACGCCGCAGCCCCGGCATCTTCGGGATCGTCGCCAACGCCGTAGGCCAACGCACCCTCCGCACCGCCTCCGGCGGCGACGTCAGAAACTCATGCTCAAACCCGATCGCCTTAAGCAGGTCCACCTCCCCATCCAGCCCCCCAGCCAGCAACACCTTCGCATCACTCGGCGCATCATCTAATAATGTAAGAATCCCCTGCGGATAATCTTCGCCCCCAACTACCCGCACACCAGTCCCGGGGGGGCCGGGGGCCAACCCACGCAGATCCCGATCCCCCCGCCGATCCACACACCAAACCTCATACCCCGCCGCCACCGCCGACTGCGCCGCAGCCCGCGCCGAACTGCCCAAAATAATCAGCGGCTCACTCATGGCCACATGATACGCAATGTGCGGGTTGGCGCGGGTGCCCCCCCTCAAGTATCTGCCGGTGTCGAGCCTTATGAGAAAGGCTCGGTGGCTAAAAAACAGTCAAGTGGCTAATCATCGTCCTCGTGGCGCTGGTAGCTCCGGCCATGTCCTGCTTCTTCGTGTTCGGACTCGCTAAGCTCGACCGTTACGCCCAGTAGCGGGAGCATTGTCTGCTGTGTATGGCTGTTGTAATTGCGGATTAAACCACCCGCCCACAGCGCGGTCAGAAGCATAAACGCGATCGCGGTCAAGGGTTTTGCAGAGTTGATGGCATCCCCTGATTCACCCTCCTTGGTCCCGGTCACAATACTTGCAGAAATGTTCTCGCGATGGCGAATCGTGTGAACAAGGACACCCGCCAGGTGTACGGCGACCAGAGCCAGCAATACATAGGAGGAAACCGAATGTACCTCCTCCATCGCTTCACCGCCCGCGGACATCAGCATGCCACTGGCCACGACCACCAGCGTCATCGCCAGCATCGCTAAAATTGCGTAACTCGAACCCGGATTATGCCCGACATACCGCCGCCCGTTACCGGCCAGAACTCCCTTAAAGTATCCGATCACGGCACTTGGCCCGAACAGGAACGAACCGAACCGAGCATATCGAGTGCCTATCAAACCCCATACGATCCGCAGTATCAGCATCATCCCCAGCACAAGCCCGATGATCGTGTGATAAGGGAACAACCCACCGTGTTCGTCGGCGAACTGAGCTATCCCCAGGGCCGACATAAAACCAATCGCCAGCAACCAATGAAACAGGCGGGTCGGGATGTCATAAACAAGAATGCGTGCCATGTTGTAGTCCCATATTTGTACATCCGATCGATCACCTGTCTGTGATCTCAAGCAAGGATAACAAATAAGATAACATAGCCGTTATATAGAACTGCAATATCTGCAGGGACTTGAGATAAACCCCCTCAAAGTACACCTAAGATCCTGACGATCTAGCCGTTTACTTCCAAATAGATACCAAGCATCGTGTATTTACGATTCTTCTTCGACCGCTTCCTCTGCTTGGTTTTCCGCCGCCGCCAGCATCTGCGCCTTCTTATCCGTATCCCACGACTCGCCATAGCGAAATAAAATCAGGTGGCACTTCCTGCAACGCCAGCCGGCCATACGATTCGGCCGCATCACCGCGTGCGTCCCCGGCACATCCTCCGCCATCCCACCCCCGCCGCCGACCACACGCCCCTTGGACCACAGCAGCCCCTCAGATACCGGCAACAATCCCTCTTCCATCAACGCATGACATTCCGGACATCGCATCAGAAAACCCCTTGTATGATCCGTCCCAGTCAGGTTCCCTAGCTATTGTGGCATAGTGTCTCCGCCATGCAAAGCCCGGTCTGCCCAAAGAATTAACTTAGCATGATTTTATCTTGTCTTTGGCCCGGCTGAGGATACACTGCGCAGTAGAGGCGTGTGGCCTTCGCGAAGCACCGCAAGCCCCGGGACATACTGGGATGACGAACCCTAAAACCATTTACACAGGGGGCCTATGACATGTCTATCTTTCTTCGTAACGCATTCATCGCCGCTGTGCTTTGTCTGCTCACGTCCACCGCAGCCCCCGCTGACATCATCACCGCCGAGTCCACGAGTGGCTTCGAGGGTTGTTCCGGCGACATCAACTGCGACGGGTTCATCGGCATCGACGATCTGAACGCGGTGCTGAGTAAATGGAGTCAGAACGTGCCGCCGGGCGATCCTGTAGACCCCAGCGGCGACGGTTTCGTCGGCATCGATGACCTGAACCAGGTCCTGGGCAACTGGAACGCAGGTACACTGCCCTCACCACTGCCGGGCGATCTTCCTTGTACTGGGATCGGCTGTGGCTTCATCGGGATCAACGAACTAAATATTGTCTTGGCTGCCTGGAACCAGACCTCGCCACCCGCCAACCCCTTGGCCGACCGATCCGGCGACGGCTTCGTCGGGATCGATGACTTGAACTGGGTGTTATCTCGATGGAACGCCGGCACACCACCCACCGCCAACACCGTCCCCGAACCCACGACGCTTGCGTTGCTAGGCACGCTTGGCCTGCTGTCACTCCGGCGGGGGATCAGGCAGTAAGCCATGGCCCACAGATTTTCACAGATTAGCACAGATTAAGAATGGCGATATGGACGGGGATTGTGGTGGAACGATAAGTTTGCAAACCGTGTGAACCGTCCTATCCCAAATGCTCTTGTTTTAATCTGTGTCAATCTGTGAAAATCTGTGGGCCAATTCCGGGACCGATTCGGCAGTCTTACTTCGCGTACTCGATCGTCCGCATCTCCCTTAGCACCGTCACGCGGATCTCCCCGGGGAACGTCATCTCGTCGCTGATGCGTTTGGCGATGTCGCGTGCGATGTAGCTGCAGTTGGTGTCGTCCACATTGTCCGGATCAACGATCACACGGACCTCGCGCCCAGCCTGGATGGCGTAGGCCTCCTTGACGCCCTTCATGTCCGTGGCGATCGCTTCGAGTTGCTCGAGTCGTTTCACATAACGATCAAGTGTCTCTCGCCGAGCGCCGGGTCGTGCGCCGCTGATCGCGTCGGCAGCCATGACGATCGGGGTGTACGGCGTGGTTGAGGGGATATCGTTGTGGTGCCCGCCGATCGCGTTGAGGACCGCCTCTTTCTCGCCGAACTTCTTGGCGAAGTCCATGCCGATCTGCGGGTGTCCGCCTTCTGCTTCGTGATCCAGTGCCTTGCCGATGTCGTGCAGGAATCCGCAGCGTCTGGCAAGTTCGCCGTCGAGTCCCAACTCCTCAGCGATGACCTGGCAGAGGTACGCCGTCTCCATCGAGTGCCGCAGGATGTTCTGCCCATAGCTGGTTCGGTAGTACAGCCGGCCCATCGTCTCGGAGAGTTTGGGGTGCAGGCCCTGGATGTTGGCTTCGATGCAGGCGTCTTTGCCGAACTTGATGATCCGTTGTCCGATATCTTTGCGGACCTGTGCTGTGATCTCTTCGATCCGGGTGGGGTGGATACGCCCGTCCTCCAGCAGCTTGTGCATCGTCTCCGCCGCAATAGCGCGCCGGACCGGATCGAAGCAGGAAACAACAATCACGCCGGGCGTGTCGTCAACAATCACATCCACCCCGGTCGCCTTCTCAAACGCGCGGATGTTCCGCCCTTCACGCCCGATCACTCGGCCCTTCATGTCGTCCGACGGGATCGGTACCGCGTTGACGGTTGAGTCGGCGGTGTGTTCCGACGCATAGCGCTGGATCGCCTGCAGCGTGATCTTCAGCGCATTATCCTTGGCTTCTTCCTCAGCCCGTTCGGTGATCTGTTTAATGAGTTGCCCCGCCTCGTGCTGACACTCGCGCTCCACCGCCTTGAGCGATTCACGCTTGGCTTCATCCTCAGACAGATTCGCGATCCGCAGCAGCGTCTGCTTCTGCTCCCGGCGGGACGCCTCGATCAATTCCTTACGCTCGACAGTCAGGGCATCCAACTCGTCCTTCTTGCCCGCCAACTGCGCTTCACGCTTCTTGACCCCCGCGTCCATGTCGTCGAGGTATTTTTCCTTAGTTCCCAGCGTGTCCAGCTTGCGATCCAGGTTGTCCTCACGCTTGGTCAGTCGGCGTTCGTTTTCCTTCACTTCCGCCCGTTGCTCGTTTAGTTCTTTCTCGAATTTATCGCGCCGCTTGGCCAGCTCATTAAGCCCGTCCAGCTCGGCCTGTTTCTTGAGGGTCTGCGCCTCACTCTTGGCCTTGTCCAGAAGGTCTTCCGCCTGGCGTCGGCTCTGTGAGACGATCTGTACGCCGACGAATTTACGCAGCACGATCGTGCCGATCACGCCCAGGACAACCCCGCCCAGGCCGAATAAAAGCCAGCCGGTGCCATTGCCTTGGCCTTGTGCAAGCAGGTAGATAATATTCACGGATCAAGCCCTTTATACCGGCGGTGTGTGCTTATCTACACACCAAGCCGGGTGGTTAGGGCACAACCACGAGGCAGTCCGCAGACGCTTGCTCAGCGCCGCGGGCATCAACTCGTCATGGCGACCGATCGGCTTCAAGTGGCCGTCAACTCGGATCACAGGTCAGAGAGCCTAACCCGTTGCAGCAGGGGGGAGCGGCGGGTGTCCCCGCCCATGTCGTTTAAGGCGGGCTTGATTGGCCGAGACGCTGTCACGTCCCCGCCCACTTAATCCCCGTTCCCCGGCCCCGCCCCGGAGGCGCTGCGGTGCAATGATCCGAACTTCTAAGGCGTCAAGGTGAAGCATCATTAATCTATCCGCCTGTCTTCACAAGCGGCCGTCGGGCATGCTTTCGCAAACCCATGCGGATGATCGGTCACCGATGCGGGCTGAAACATACTGCCCGGATCGTGCCGGTTAAACGCCGCTTTATACGGCGGTCACACGGAAATAACAGACGGCTACGCCGCCTCTTTTAAGCAGACCAAAACCAAAAGGCTTCGACCGGCTCAAAGTCATGTATACAGTGATCTTATCCCCGCACCGTGAACCCCGTCAAGTTTCCACAGCCGATGCACTTTCTTCAGCGTCGATCTCACTCGGCACCGCTTCACCGTGGAAATTAGCGTACTTTGTCTGCCTAACCCCTATCCACACAAGCAGTTCGAACCACAGCATCGCAACCGTCCCCACCAGCACCAATAGCTCAATAGACTGCCAGGTGCCCCAGACGCCCAGCAATTGGCGCATCCACCGGTCGATATCACCCGCCACGTACCGATCCACCGCGATCCCCATCACGATCACAGCCGGTATCCAACCGATCGAAGCATAACACACCAAACGCTCAGCCAGCCCAAAAGGCACACGCCACCCCCGCCGGCGGCTGAAAAAAACCACACCCAGCACCTCGACATAGCTCAATAAATACAGGCTCCCCATCACAACCCCGCCCGTGAATAGATCTGTTCCCAACGACCAGTCGCCCCTGGTAGATCCCCAGAGCAACCAAAACAGGCCAATCATCAAGATAATTTTTAACATGAACCACCGGGCCGGCCCGTTAGAACCGTCCACACGCATGGCCCGAAAATACGCTCCGGGCCGACGCACCAGCCCCAAATCCACCCGATCCCGATCCCCAAGCCCCAATCGCAACCCCGGCGACGACTCAGCGATTCTCTTCCCACACTCCGGACAGTCCCCCTCGGCAAGCAACCCCTTGAGCGCATACCCGCAGTCTTCGCAGAGCGTGTCATCGCTTGGGTAACGTATCGCATTCACGATCGAATTATAGCCGTCCCATCAGGCATATCCCGGCCCCACCTGATTTCATCACTCGACCCCACACCGACCGTTCCGATCAAGGTGTAGCCGCCGCAGCCACGCCGCGCACCCATGATGCTGTTAACCACCTCAACCGGTCGCGCAACGCAACGAACAACGTGATTAGGCACCACAATTGAATCGCTACCCCGCCGTAGCGAGCATGGCGATCACAGCCGGCGATCCCGTCATCTATAAAGATGGCGGCTATCAACAACAGCGACGCTTGCGTCCACGGCAGACAAAAAGCCACCTCTAATCATTAGAGTTGCGCCCCAGAAAAGCCGCTTGCGGCTTCGCGAGGCCCGACGAATCCCCTGCGAATGTGAATTTTTTAGAGGCGCCCTTATGTCTTTTTCGTGCCTTCTCGTGGCCATCGATCAAAGACCGACCGATCAGAGCCGGTCAATTACCCGGCGAATCCTCCGGCGGGACGTGGTCATAAAATACCTGCGCCACCTCCAACCCCACTCGCTCCGCAAGATGGCGTGCAAGCATCGAGCTGGCATGTCGACGGTTCGGATCGATCGTCTGACGCTGCAATTCTATCGACAGCGTCAGCCCCGGCGGCGTGGTTTGTGGATCGATATATCCGCCAGCCTTGGGAAACAACCGCGTGCCTTGCACCGCATCAATCACCTTCACCTCAACCGTCGCCACCGGGTGGTAGTAAGCACCCGCGATCTGCATCTTCACCGAACGCACACGGACATAAATAACCTGCTCCGCTTTGAGCCGTGCGCCGATCCGGTCGATCGGCGTGGTCAGATAACGATCGCCCAACTGCACCGCCAACGAAGACAGATGATCCTGTGACACGATCTGCGTCGGCTCAAGTGCCTGGTTCTGCGTCAGGTGAAACCCCACGTTGGCGCCGACCACCGCCGGGTAATTCGGATCCCCCAGCGCGTTCTGCGCATCATCCACGATCACCAGCGTCGGCCGCGGTGCCAGCGTGTATCGTGCTTTAACCTTCGGCGGACCGGTCAAAACATGCGCCACAAACCCCGGCCCCGGGCAACCCGTCAGGAACAACACCCCAATCAACAAAACGACCGACGTGACACATCGACCCCGTGTTACCCTGCAAGGCAGCTTCACTTATCAACCTCGATCTGATGATCGTAAAACAACCCACCACCCTTGCGAGCGAACAACAAAACCATACCCAACTGGATCGTCTCGTTGTCAGCATCAATAACACCAATGTCGCTCGCCTCGGGGAAGCGTACCGTGACGGTGTTGTAGTAGGCAAAGTTGTCGGGGTCTTGCGCGTGCGCATCGATCACGCCGATGTTCGCGGTGATCAACCCCTGCCAGATGTGCGCATTGCCCGGCTCGTGGGTCTGGTACTCCACCAGATCAATCAGCACGATCTTGTCAACACCCATCTTCTTCGCCAACTCCCCGTAACGCATGTTCATCCAGTAAGGATTCGCTTCTTGAAACTTCGCGATCTGGTCGGGAATGGTCGTCGTGACACCCGGCACATGGCCGGCGATCCGAGAGGTAATCGTCCTGGTCAGGTGAAGCGGGGCGTCGGGGTAGCTGTGCAGCATGTGCCCGTCCGCAGCCACCATCACCGCGACCCGTTGGTTGGCAAGTCCATCGTACTCCCCAGCAACATCCACCAGCACCTTCTCGCCGGGCATCGGCATGCAGCCCGTCAGGCTCAGCCCCAACGCCAACAACATCAACACGACTAAACCCCGGCTCCGATGATCGATCATGTGCTTACTCCAAACAACCCGGTGATGACAACGATTTTGTAAACCCACGCGACAAGCACCACCGCCATGCCGATCACGATCATCCGGGGCCGCCAGATAAGTACGCCGATCGGCAACAGGCTCATGCCCGTCACCAGCGCATATCCCGACACCACCGCCGCCATCGCCGTGAGCAGCGCGAAAACAGCCCCGGCAGGCTGAGTGATAAACGACGCAATCAAATCCCCGTGAGCCGCGTAGCTGAACGACGTGGTCATCCCGCAAGTCATGCACGGCACCCCCGCATTTTCTAGCAGCCCGCACGCCGGCAGACCCATCGCCTGGTGCGTCCCGACTCCCTTCTCGTTGGGCGTAAGCCCAAACGCCACACCCAGAACCGCCATACTGACAATAAAAACCACCGCCGCCGCAAATCGGGGGTTGCTCCGGGGGTTGGCAGTGGGCGAGGCCTGTGGCCCGGTCTGTGTTTCTATAGTCATGGACGATTCCATACGGATAAGGATACCCCAGCGTGGGGGCCGGGTAAAAAACCGGGGCGTTATCTGGGGCGTTTCCCGGGGCACTGCCGGGGGTAAAAACACGGTAAGATGTACTAATGCCTCACCGATTAGTTGATCAGGATGACGAACACCCGTCCACGGATTCGGCCCCGGAATCAAGGCGGGGTCGATTGCCCAGCCGCGTCGCGCGCCGAGGGATCGCGGTCCTGCCCACCATGTTTACCCTGGCCAACCTCCTGTGCGGCTTCGGCGCGATCTTCTTCGCCTCACGCATGATGCCCGCTGTCGATTCACCGCTGCCGTTTGGCTGGTCCCCCCTGACCATGGCCGCCGTATTCATATTCCTGGGCCTCGCCATGGACGGCCTGGACGGCCGGGTCGCCGTACTCACCGACTCCGTCAGCGATCTTGGCGCCCAACTCGACTCCATGGCAGACATGGTCACCTTCGGCGTCGCTCCCGCCTTCATGGTTATCCAACTCATCGGCGTCCGCGCACCGTTCGTCTCCGAACTCCAACCCGACAGCCCCATCTTCTTCGAACGCTTCGCACTCGTCGTCGCATGTATCTACGTCGCCTGTGTCGCACTGCGACTCGCACGCTACAACATCGAAACATCCTCAGCTGCCGAGGGATCGCACAGCCTCTTCAAAGGCCTCCCCTCGCCCGGCGCAGCAGGCACCGTCGCCAGCCTCATCCTCCTGCACCAGAGCTTCCTGGTGCACTTAACTCAGGACCACTTCCTGATACGCGCCGCCGCAGTCGGCATGGTCTTCATCAGCCTCCTCACCGCACTGGCGATGGTCAGCCGATTCCGCTACGTCCACCTCATGAACCGATACATCCGCGGACGCGCACCGTTCGGCACGATCGCCAAAGCAGTCATCGTCGGCCTGCTCCTGGTCGTCCGTCTTCAGGAAACACTCGCCGCAGGCTTTGTCATCTACGCTCTCTCCGCTCCAACCATCTGGGCCTACCGCCGAATCATCCGCGCCAAACACACACCTGTCACCAACCCCCCATCCCAAGCCGGGTGAAGCACAAATACAAGTAAAATAGACCGGTTGTGCCTTAACCGTAACGATCGAGGTTTAGCCGTCGCGGCCACGCGACGTGATCGTTGGGTGAGTCACAAACACAAAAAAAACCCCGCCTCTTCCCTGCGATCAGAGTCCGCGTTGACCCACGACATTCGACATTGAAAATATAATCCCCAGACCCCAGACCCCAGACCCCAGACCCCAGACCCCAGACCCCAGACCCCAGACCCCAGACCCCAGACCTCACTCCTCATCAAACTTACTGGCAACCAGATTGACCAACGCGGCGATGGCCTGCTCCGCATCAGGCCCCTGGGCATCAATCTTCAACTCCGTGCCTTTCGGCGCAGCCAGCATCATCAACTGCATGATGCTCTTGCCGTCCGCCGTCTGGTCGTCCTTGCCCACCTTAATATCACTGGTAAACGAACTCGCCGTATCCACGAACGACATCGCCGGCCGGGCGTGCAGCCCAAGCTTGTTGATGATCGTCACGGTCGTTGATGCGGAGTCCAAAGCAGCTCCCGGCAGTGGGGGGGGTATCGTTTAACTGTTGCTATGTAATCAGGCGAGCTGCTGCGTGTCAGCCTCGTTCAGCAGGTCCTTGATCTCTTCGGCGGTCGTCGCCTGGCGCAGGAATCGCCGGAAGTTATCCTTCTGCAGGTTCGAGAAGATATTCTCCATCGCCTGAAGATGATCGTCCGGCTTGTCGATCGGCGACAGCAACAGCACCACCGAGTAAACCGGCGCCTTATCAAGCGCGTTAAACTCAACCCCCTTCTGGCTTACACCGATCGCAGCGACCATCTTCTTGATCTTCTCGTGCTTGACGTGTGGCACAGCGACCCCCTTGCCGAACCCCGTCGAGCCGTGCTTCTCTCGCCCGATGATCTCTTTGATCAGCGTGTCACGCAGGTTCTTGGGAACCCCCTTCGCAGCAACCGCCGCATCCACCAGTTCAGCGATCACATCATCGCGTTCGGTAGCCTTAAGTTCGGGGATCAGCGCGTCGGCGAGTACAAAATCGAGCAGCTTCATCGGTGGGGCCTTTTTCTAGCGGGGTGCAATAGGGGGTCAGTTGAGGTCAATCCGGAGGGTCCGGGGCATATCCGGGGCATATCCGGGGGCGGGATGTCTGTTTATGATACGGGTCGTCGTGTTACCATGCGGGTTTACTTGTGGCTCTTGACCTTTTCTTTATGGTCGGTGAGTTGGCGTTCGAGTTTACTCTCAGCCTGATCGATTGTCCCATCAAGGTCTTCGCCCTGGGCTTTCGCGATGAACGGGTCGTGTCGGCCGACGTGGACAATGATCTCGATCTCGAATTGCACGCCCTGACCCTTGTCAGCAATCACCTCGATCGACTGAATATGGTCGTAATACTTGGAAAGCTTCCCAACCTTCTGCTGCGCGTAAGTGCGGATCGAGTCGGTGATATCCAGATGCTTGCCGCTGACGGTGATTTCCATCGTTTTCTCCGTAGTTTACTCTGCGTCGCCCGTGGTGGGCTTCTGTCCATCCGTGTCGGCCGGCCCCTCTGTCCCGTCCGCTTCCTTAAATAGCTTAGGCCCGTCGCCCGTGATCTGCTGGCTCGGCGGGATCAACACCCCGCCCGACACCGCGAACTTAATCGCCTCTTCTATTGTAATGGGTAAATCGATCGTGTCCGCCCTGGGCACCGTAATCACATACCCCGTGAAAGGCGTAGGGCTGCTGGGGATGAACACCGTCAGGCACGCCTGCCCCGCACGTTCCTGAATATTCAACATCGTCTCCCCCGTCACCAACCCCACCGACCACAACCCCTTACGCGGATATTCCACCGCCACCACCGCACTGAAATGAGGCCCCGACTTCGCACCCACGAAAAAATCCGTCACCTGCTTGATCGAGGGATAAATACTCCGAATCACCGGCACACGATGAATCAACTCCTCACCCTTGTGGTACAGCCGCCTCCCGATGAAGCTGCCGACCAGCCAGCCAGCGATGTAGATCAGGATGATCGCGATCACCAGCCCGATCAGGTCCATCACCGCCCACGTCCCCGCCGTATACGAGTTCCACCAACGCTCCACCACCGCCGTCCGCACCGACTGCTCGATCTCCGGCTGCGCACGCATCCACTGCCGACGATGCTCGATCCGCTTGCTGGCTGTGTACTCATCCCCGAAGCTGCGCCGCAGCTCATCATCCCGCACGTTCCAGGCATCTTTCTGCCCGCCGGTTAAGGAATCCACCGCCTCGTCGTAGTCCTCGTCATGAGCCGCAGGCAAAGGCGACCACGCCACGATCCCCGCCCTCACACCCTGATTAATAGGCCCAGCAATCCGATCCTGCACAAACTGGTACGACACCGACAGCAGCCAGATCGTCAGCACCGTCGGCAACAAAATCGCCAAACCACGCAGAAAAAACGGACGAAAATTACCGCCACTATGCGGCTTCGGCTCGGATTCAGTAGGGGGTGACTTGTCGGGCATGGTCAGGCAGGGACCGGTCATTCTGCGGAGGACAGGCAAGAATAGGGCCGGACCCCCGGCAGGTCAATGCATCTCTTCCCCCCAACGCCGACTCTGAGGAGGCGCAGCCGACGAAGAGCCGGGTATCTTCACTCCTCTCATTAGCGATTAGCTTTTCGTGCTTGCCTTTACCCCTACCATCTCCCCAGACCTCAGACTCTAAAACCCAGACCCCACCTACTCCCCATCCAACCTAATCCGATGCACCGCCCGAATAGGCGTAGGCACCTTCTTGCCCAAAAACGACGCCTTCACCTGCCCACCAAACATGATCGCCCACCCCCCATCACTCACACCCGCCGCATCATCGTGCGCAATCTCCAACTTCGGCAAACGCCGCACCGTCAGCCTCCCCGGGTCCAGCCAAAACGCATCCGCCAGTTCCGTATCCACCCGCCCCCGCTGCGATTCACCACCAGCCACCACAATCCCATCGGGCGTCGATATCACCACATGGTCCGCCACCCCATCCGCCACCCCCAGCCTCGGCCCATCCACCAGGCTGCTCTCGCCATCCACCCCCACCGTCAACACCCACGTCTGATCCGTCGTCTCCCCATCGAGCCTCTGCCCCCCGATCACCCACAACCGACCGTCCGGCAACCGCACCATCGCCAGATCGTCCAGTGCCGTAGGCAGCCGCGCCTCCATCAGGATACTCGTGCCCCGCTCCAGATCGACCCGCTCAAATGTCCAACGCCCGATCCCCCCAGCCACCAGCAGCGCCCCGTCCCCCAGCAACACCGACGCATGCTCCCGCCGAGCCTGTTGCAGCGTAGAACCAATCGTCCACGTCAGCCCGACCGGATCAAATACTGCCACCACATGATTCCCAACCGCCGCCACCCGCCCATCCCCCAACAAATGCACCGTCGGCGAACGCATCGGCATCGGCAAATCACCCACCGCCACACTCACCCCCAGCCCCTCCCCCGCATCCAGATCAATCAATTCACAACCCTTAAGCGACTCCCCATCATGCCCCGGCACACGCGACCGCCCACCCACCACAAGCACCCGACCATCCCTAAGCGTCACCTGCCCATGCTGATATCGCCCCGTCACCAACGCCCCACCCAACGACCACGTCAACCCATCCAGATCAAACACCTGCACCGCATCACCCGCGCCCCCACCCAACAACACCCCCCCCGTCACCACCGCCCGTCTCCCCACCACACTCACCCCCGGCGCCGCCACCGCCACCGGCATATCCGCCAAACGCTCCCAACTGGGCCCAGCAAAAAGCTCAGCCGTTTCATCTCCATACACATCCCCCGTCAGCATCAACAGCGCAACCGCCCCAAACACCCACCACACAGCCACCCATCCCCGCCGCTCAGCGCAGTAAACTTTTACTCCAGATCGCATCAATGATCTTTCCACATACGAATCAATCACCCACGCAGCGCGCTGGCTTGCCGTTTAGCGGCGGATCAAAGATCCGCGCGTTGTAACTATTCTAATCGGAGTTGGCCACAAAAAGGCACAAGAGATACAAAGTTAAGAACGCAATTCGGATCACGATAACTTGATTCATCAGCCCCCGCCCCCAACAACACAACACCCCCTCCCCCCGTTTAGCCGTCGCGGCCACGCGCCGCCCCCCCCCCTTTTTTGTGTTTTTGTTGTGCCTCTTCGTGGTCAACTTTTCCGCCCAACTCACTCTTGCATTACTTTCCCAAAGCCCACTGATGCACCGTCCCCGGTGCTTCGGTGGTGTATCGTATTCCGGGGGTATCCGGGGGTATCCGGGGGTATCCGGGGGTATCCGGGGGTATCCGCTCCCCCTCCCATTTCCCCCTGCCTCGTTTTCTCCGCGTCTCCGTGTCTCCGCGCCCTCCGTGATATCCCCCTCATCCCTTAACGCTCTTTGCCCACCTCGCGCTCTTAGCGCCTTCGTGGCCAAATCCCCCTCCCCTTCTTGTGCCTCTTCGTGGCTAAACTTCCCCCGCTTGCCTCTAGCTTCACTCCACATCAAACCGAAACAACCGCTTCTTCCCCGCACGAATCAACACATACCCCTCCCGAACATCCTCACCCGTCACCCGCCGACCGATATCTTTAACCACCTCATCATGCACCCGCACCCCGCCCCCTGATACGAGCCGTTTCGCCTCCCCGTTCGACTTCGCCAGCCCAGCCAACACCAATAACTGGATCACCCCGACCCCCGCATCCAGTTCCCCCGCCGACAAGTCCGCGTGCGGGATCGCCTCCCCTGTCACATCCTGCTCCGCCCCAAACGCCTTGCCCGCGCTGTCCCTCGCCGTGTCCGCTTCAACCTCCCCATGCACCAACTTCGTCACCTCATACGCCAGCACAGCCTTCGCCTTATTCGCATCCACACCCTCCATCGCCCCCAAAACATCCACCTCATCCATCGGCAAAAACGTGAAAAACCCCAGATACCGCCGCACATCAACGTCCGGCGTATTACGCCAGAACTGATAAAACTCATACACACTCGTCCGCTTCGCATCCAACCAAATATTCCCACTCTCACTCTTCCCAAACTTCCCCCCATCGCTCTTGGTTACCAAAGGCATCGTCAGCCCCGCCAGATCAGCACCCGCGATCCGCCGACCCAACTCGATCCCCATCACGATGTTCCCCCACTGATCCTGCCCGCCCATCTGCACCGTGCAGTTATGGCTCTTAAATAGATGCAGAAAATCCACCGCCTGCATCACCATGTAATTAAACTCTAAAAACGTCAGCCCGCTCTCCGCGTCCAGCCTGCTCTTCACCGAGTCCATCGTCAGCATCCGGTTCACCGAAAAGTGCGCCCCGTAATCACGCAACAACTCAATCCAACTCAACTTTGTCAACCAGTCCGCATTATTCACCATCACCGCCCCGCCCCCGGAAGTGTCCCCGAATGCGCCCCCGAATGCGCCCCAGGATGGCGAGTCATCAAAATCCACGATGTTTGCGATCTGCTTCCCGATGTACTTGGCGTTGTGATCAATATCCTCTCGGCTGAGCATCTTACGGCTCTCGGTCTTCCCCGACGGATCGCCCACCAACGCCGTCGCCCCCCCGACCACCGCGATCGGCTTATGCCCGCAACGCTGCGCATGCGCCAACACCATGATCGGCACCAGCGTCCCCACATGCAGGCTGTCCGCCGTCGGATCAAAACCGATATACAAAGTCACCGGCCTCTCAAACCGCTTGCTAATCTTCTCATCCGTCACCTGCGAAACCAGCCCCCGCTGGCTCAACACATCAAATAGATTGTCTTGTGTAGTTATGGTCATAACCGCCAAAGTGTACCCGAAGCCCAGCCATTGCATGGCTGGGCCTCTTGGGCCTACGATCAATATATCATCGGACCGGATAAATAAGTCTCATCCACTCGGCGTTGCAGTAGTGACGACCCACTCGTCCCCATCGCGGGTAAGTATAAGCCTGCCCCAAGGCACTTCGATGCTTCCGACGCCATCTGAATCCATTTCTACACGACGAGGACCAATCTTCAAGTCAGGCGAAAACCACTGCGGGGCCGGATCATACGGAACGTGCGTGCCGTAGTCGAAACCCCGAGTCAAACCCACATAATACTTGTTCCATCCATCGGGTTGCTTGACAGGTAGAGCAGACCTGCCCGGACCCGGGTAACCACCCATTGCGTATTCATAATACTCAGTTTCCCCCGGGCCGATGACGACTACCGTGGGCTTAATCGCGACGATAACCAGCCGAGAGTAGATATCCGTGATGTACGCATCCTCGGTCCCATTATTCTGTATCCGTAGGCCCAATGGCTTCCACGCGTTCTTTGATCGGAGGTATTTTTCGCTTTTCTTGGTGATACGCCTAGAGTCAAGAAGCCGATTTTCGACCTTCCATTCGATCCACCGGGTTACTTCCATCGAACTGTAAAAAGTACTCACCATTCCCGCAGCCGGCATGTTGTTGTTAATCCAAGGCTGGTCGGCCTCAAGATCGGTATAGGAACCGCGCTCTACCGAGTAACACCCCGTTGATAGAGTAGCAGTAACGATCAATATAAGACTTGTTACCACCGAAACCGATCGTTCAAGAATCATTCACGATTCTCCTTGTCCGCTGTGACGTATTCACCCAACTTGCTTTGGGGGAGAACGGTGTCTGACACCGTTGTTGCTCCCATACGCCGAAAGCAATCTTGCCTAAACCCCCGCCTCATCCTTAACCTTCGCCTTACGCGACTCGCGCTTGCGATCAGACTCCAGCAGCAGCCGCTTACGCATCCGAACCGCGCCGGGTGTGACTTCGACCAACTCATCTTCCTGGATATATTCCAAGCTGGCTTCCAACCCCATCTCCCGGGCCGGCCGAACCTTCGTCGCATCATCACTGCCCGAAGCACGCACGTTGGAGTGCTTCTTGTTCCGCGTCACGTTGGCGATGATGTCGTTGTCCTTGCAGTGTTCGCCCACCACCTGCCCCGCATAAACCTGATCGCCCGGCTTACAAAAGAATATCCCTCGGTCATACAACGCATCCAACGCATAAGGCATCACCTGCCCAGACTCACTTGAAATAATCACACCCGCCGCACGCTTAGGCACCGCGCCGCGGATCGGCTCGTAACGCAACAGGTTGTGATGCAAAATAGCCCGGCCTTGTGTGGCTGTCAGCATCCGCGTCCGCAACCCGATCAACCCACGCGCGGGGATCGTGAATTCCATATGCACATAATCCCCAGCCCCGGCCTTGGGATCCATCCGCACAACCTCAGCCCGACGATCACTCACCAACGCCATCACCGAGTTCTGACACTCAGCAGGACAATCCACAACCAACTGCTCGATCGGTTCGTGAACCTTCCCGTCGATCCTTTTAAGTATCACCTCCGGCTTACCCACCGCCAACTCATAGCCCTCACGCCGCATCGTCTCCAGCAACACACCCAGATGCATCAAACCACGCCCGGATACCAAAAATTGATCGCCCCCCCCTGACCCAGCCCCGCCGCCTTCAGCACGCTCCGCACGCAGCGCCACATTACTGTGCAACTCTTTTTCCAGCCGATCCCAGACCTGTCGGCTGGTCACGAACTTCCCCTCCTTACCCGCAAATGGCGACGTGTTCACACAAAACATCATGTTCAACGTCGGCTCATCAATCGCCACATGCGGCAACGCGTTAGGCTGGTCCGGGCACGCGACCGTGTCACCAATATCAATCGGATCAAGCCCGACCACCGCACAGATATCCCCAGCCTCAACCTCCGGCACTTCCTTCTTGCCCAAGCCTTCAAAGGCAAAGACCTGTTGTATTTTTTGCTGCGAGCCTTCCCCAGCCCGGTTGATCACCGTCACCCGCTGCCCACCCTTGAGCCGACCGCCGTAGATCCGACCGATCGCGATCCGACCGACATAATCCGAGTACGACAACGAAGTCACCATCATCTGCAGCGGTGCCGCCAGGTCAGCCTGCTCCTTAGTCGGTGCCGGGATGTATTTAAGGATCGCCTCAAACAACGCCCGCACATCCGTCGGCTGATCGTCCGCCCCAACCTTCGCAAAATCATCCGTCGCCCAACCCTCCTTCGCCGACGCATACACCACCGGGAAGTCCAACGCATCATCCGACGCATCCAGACTCCCCAACAGGTCAAACACCTCGTTAATCACATCGTCCGCCCGAGCGTTTGGCTTATCAATCTTATTAATCACCACCACCGGCTTGAGCTTGTGACCCAACGCCTTCTCTAACACAAACCGCGTCTGCGGCATCGGCCCCTCAAACGCATCCACCACCAGCAGCACCCCGTCCGCCATCTTCAACACCCGCTCGACCTCCCCCCCAAAGTCCGCGTGCCCCGGCGTATCAATCAAATTAATCTTGTAGTCCGCCCCGTCCAGGCTGTGGTAATTCACCGCACAGTTCTTCGCCGTGATCGTGATCCCACGCTCCCTTTCCAGGTCCCCGGTATCCATAATCAGGTTGTGCTGACCCCCCGCAAGCTTGTCCAACTCAGCCGTCCGAAACTGCCCGGACTGGTACAACAACTGATCGGTCAGGGTCGTCTTGCCGTGGTCGACGTGAGCAATGATCGCAACGTTACGCAGATGATTCTGAGCCATGAGGGTATATCCGGGGTCAGGGTGATTCCGGGGGAAGTCCGGGGAAGTCCGGGGAAGTCCGGGGAAGTCCGGGGGAAGTCCGGGGGTTGTCAGGGTGGTGAGTCAGGGTATTTTTCGCCGAATCTGGCGAGCCGAGCATTATAGCGGTTTCGCCGTGGCGGAGCGTCCCCGGGTCAGTTTCGATAGAATCCACCCATTCCACCCGTTTCGGGAGCATATACACATGGATGAATCATCACAGGTGGTCGACGTCGCCGCCCACGAGCAAGGCCCGCCCCGATCATTACTACTCACGGCAGTCCTGTCGTTTTTCGTGGCCGGCCTAGTGCCGCGTCACCCCACAACTTTCGGATACAGCCGTTTGAGTTTGTTGCGGGCCTGATCGTTGGTGAACCGCCAGTCTACGCCGGTCTGTGAGGCGTTGCGGTCGAGGGTCCAGGCCTGGGCTTCGCGGTCGATCGTC
>JAJRRS010000122.1 GCA_024279275.1 Planctomycetota bacterium
CAGCAACGACAACATCCCATCCAAAGGCAGCATCGTTGCGGCATCGGATTTTGCTTTGGCGGGTTCGGGGTGGGTCTCGATGAAGAGGCAGTGGACCCCGGCTGCAACTGCGCATCTTGCCAAGAGCGGCGCGGTGTCGGGGCGTCCGCCGGTGCGGTTGCCTTCGCCGCCGGGTTGTTGGGTTGAGTGTGTTACGTCGAAACAGACGGGGCAGCCCAGTTGCATCATGTCGTACAGTCCGGCGAAGTCGTTGACCAATCGGTTGTAGCCGAAGAAGGTGCCACGTTCGGTGAGCATGATGCCTTGCGCCTTCGCCTCGGTCAGCTTGGTGACCACGTTGGTCATCTCGGCGGGGGACATGAACTGGCCCTTTTTGACGTTAACGGGTTTGCCGGTGTTTGCGGCGGCGAGGAGCAGGTCGGTCTGACGACAGAGGAACGCGGGGATCTGAATAAGATCAACGACCTCCCCTACCGCTTTGGCCTGATTGGGTTCGTGCAGATCGGTGGTGATGGGTGTGCCCAATTCGTCGCGTACCTGGGCGAGCATGGACAGGCCTGCTTTAAGGCCGGGGCCGCGTTCGGTGTGGATCGAGCTGCGGTTGGCTTTGTCGTAGCTGGCCTTGAAGATGTAGTTGAGGCCGAGTTCTTTACAGCGTGCTTGCACGGCCTTGCCGACGGTGATGCAGAGGTCTTTGGACTCGGCCTGGCATGGGCCGGCGATGATGGTGAGGGGTTGGTCGGGGCCGATGGAAACCGGGCCGATCTGGATTGTCTGTGTGTTCATCCCCATAGGATAAACGGGTTAGGCCACCTCATCCACGATGCCTACGATGACCGACCGTGCGGGGCCGGTGGGGTCGTTAAGGACTTGGCGGGCACCGTTGCCTTCATCCAGGACCAAGACCCGGTCCCCGACGCCTGCATAGGCGGTGTCGATGGCGATCAGGTACTTGCCGGTCAGGGTCCAGTCGGGGTTGGTACGGCTGACGATCAGCAGGCGGCGGTTTTCGTAGAACGGGTGGTTGATCGTTGAGGTGATCGACCCGGTGACGATGCCCAGGATCATGACGCGCCTCCTTGAAGATCGACGCTGTCGACGATCCCGATGATGGCGTGATCGACCGGGACGAACCAGGGGTCCAGCGTGAGCGCGGCTTCGCGGCCGCCTTCGTAGTAGACCAGTTCGCCGGGGCCAGCCATGCGGGTGCTGTCGCAACAGACCAGCGCGGAGCCGGTGCTTTTTTGTTGCGGGTCAAGCGGCTGCACGAGGAGCATGGGGACGCCTTGAAGGCCTTCGTATGCCTCGCAGAGGACCACGGTTCCAATGACACGGCCAAGCATCATGACGGGGTGAACTCCGTGGAACGGTTGATGTGTTTGCGAAGCTCGTCGTCGAGTGCGGGGATGATGGTGTGGCTGGCGTGCATGGGTTCTATCGCAGACAAGCCGGCTTCGATCGCGGCTTGAACGGATTCCAGCTTGCCGGTCAGGTGGGTCAGACCCTTGCCGCCCAGGCCGTCACCCAAACGGATCTCGATGATGCGAACATCGGCGGACTTGACCGCGCGGTCGGCGGCGATGAGTGTCGCGCTTAGTCCGCACACCTCGATGATCCCAAGCGAGTCGTCGGCCTTGGTCTGCCGTTTGCCGGAGAGAGCGCGGTAGACCTGTTCATGCACATCGGGCAGGAATATCTGGTCGGTCAGGGCCTCGCCGCCCACACGGATGCCTTCGACGTATGACTCTTCGACCACGGCGACGGCTCCGCCGATCAGGACGAGGTACTTGCCGGGCTGCACGGTGCCGACTCGGAGGGTGGTGATCGGGGCGCGCTTGACCATGGCGTCGGCGGCGTGCGTGCCGATAGCGACGCTGTCGAACTCAAGTAACGCGATGGCGGGTTCACGGCTCAACTCAGGTAATCCTAAAGTGATCGATCAACACGCAGCGGCGTTCGCGGGAGAATGATCTTGGGTTGGTCAGTCCTTCGCCGGTCGGGCTGGCGATGGAGAAGGAGGTGTAACCCTCGCCGCCCTCGCCCAGGCCGGAGTAGATCGGGCCGTTCTTGACGAGGATGCTGCCGTTCATGTCCCGGGCCATCCGGCTGAGCCTGCCTAAGTGCATCGAGTGCATCGCTGAGGAATGGCCAAACCCGTGCTCGGCTTCGATGGCCAGGTCGATCGCCTCGTCGGCGGTTTTCACGCGGGCGACCGGGAGCACGGGCATCAACTGCTCGGTCCAGATAAGCGGGTGGTCCACCGGGACATCGATCACCACCAGGCGGACCGAATCGGGGACGCGCATCCCGATCTGTGCGAGGATGTCGCTGGCGTTCTTGCCGATCCACTTACGGTTGATCTTCCCGGGTTTGCGGGGGCCACGGACCTCTTCAAAAATCACTTTTTCAAGTGCCTGGGTCTGCGGCTTGGTCAGCACGACCGCGCCGTTCTGGCTCATCACCTTCAACAAACGGTCGGCCACGGATTCAACAACAAAGACTTCTTTCTCATCGACGCAGATCACGTTGTTATCAAAGGAAGCGCCGTTGACGATATCCCGGCCGGCTTTTTCGATGTTGGCTGTCTCGTCGACCACGACCGGGGGGTTGCCGGGGCCAGCACAGATGGCGCGCTTGCCGCTGCTCATCGCTTCCTTCACCACGCCCGGGCCGCCAGTGACGACCAGCAGGCGGACGCCCTTGTGCCGCATCAACTCCTGGGCACTGGCGATAGTTGGTTCGGCCATGGCGGCAACAATATTCTCGGGGCCGCCTGCCTTGACGATCGCTTCGTTGATCAGGCCGACGTTCCGGCAGGAGACGCGCTTTGCGCTTGGGTGGACGTTGAATACGACGGTGTTCCCCGCGGAGATCATGCCGATCGAGTTGCAGATGATCGTCGAGGTCGGGTTGGTCGTGGGGGTGATCGCGGCGATCACACCGAAGGGCGCCCGCTCCATAATCATCAGCCCGCCGTCTCCGGAGACCGCAGTGGGTTCGAGGAACTCCGGGCCGGGGGTCTTATTCGCAACCAGCCGGTTCTTGATGACCTTGTCTTCGACCCGGCCAAGGCCTGTCTCGTCGAAGGCGTCCTGTGCCAGAGACTCGGCGTGAGTGAGCATGGATTCACGGATCGAGGCGATGATCTGTTTGCGGTGGTCAAGCCCGATCTTCTTGAACTGCACAAACGCCTGCTGCGCTGCTGCGACGCAGTCGTCGATGCTGCGGAACACGCCCATCGGTAGGCGTCCTGAGCGTGCGACGGATTCGACCTGCGCCGGTGGCAGGGTAGGCGAGTCGGTCGCCACAGCACCGGCCATTTTGGACAGGACCTGCCGGGCGATCACGTCGATCTGGTTGTCGTTTAGCCGAGACATCGCTTGTCACCTCGTCGAAGAGAACCTTAAAAACCTGTCGTTGCGTCTGATCCCGCGCCGCCACGGTCGGGAAACCGGCCTCCGCCGGGGCCAATTAGAAGACCCGGGGGTTATTTCTTGTACCGCTGGTCGCCGCCGACTTCCCATGAATCGACGATCGCCATAATCACTGCGTCGCAGGGGCGTTTGTCGGTGACGACGGTCTGCCGGGCGGAGCTGCCAGAGGCGTAGAGGACGATCTCGTCGACGCCCGCGCCGACCGCATCAGCGGCGACGACGTGTGAGCCGGCGGGTTTGCCTTTTTCATCAAGCGGTTGAAGCAGCATGAAGCGCAAGCCCTCAAGGCTCGCCTCCTTTTGACTCGCGACCACCGTGCCGATTATCTTCGCCAAAAACATCGTAGGACTCCCATAGGATCGCCATCGGGTTAGCAGGGCGCAAACACACACGCGGCTTGGTCTGCATCAAGACAGACCGCCCGCGCTATTAGGCGCGCTTACCGAACCGGTCGGCTGCCCGGTGTTTACTTATCCTTGTCGGCGTTTGGCCGACCAAGGGGCAGGGCCGTGTCTACGTTGGTGTGTGGGCGTGCGATCACATGGACGGTGACCACTTCACCGACGCGTGCGGCGGCGGCCTGGCCTGCGTCACAAGCGGCCTTCACCGCGGCAACATCGCCACGGATAACCGCAGTAACGTACCCGCCGCCGATCTTCTCGTACGAGACCAGCTCGACCTTGGCCGCCTTCACCATCGCGTCGCTGGCCTCAACCATCGCCGCAAATCCGCGTGTTTCAATCATGCCTAGTGCTTCTGCCATCGTCAGGTTCCTCTCTGAATCAGTTAAGTCTTAAATGTTATATCGTCGTATTACCGTCACATAGCCGGGCCCAAGTGTTACTTGGCATACCCGGGTTATTTCTTCTTTTTCTCAACGACCCGGCCGGTGACGCCCTCGATCGCCGCCAACGCCGCCTTGTAGGCGACCTCGATGTCGCGTTCCTCGCCGCCGAGGTAGATACGCCCGAAGCTGCCAACCGCACGGACCTCAAGGATATTGATGTCGGCTGCTTTTTCCGCCTCGTTCGCCGCCAACGCCGCATAGGCTGCAGGCTCGCATTCCATGATGTACAGCGTCTGCCCGGCGAGGATCATGTTGCCGTGACGCATGCGGTTGATCAGTTGTGTCTGGTAGTCGTCCACGCAGCGGATCACCTGGCTGGAGATCACGGTGGGCTTACGCCGATCTGCCTCGGTCACTTCCAAGGCCTGGAGGATTTCATGCCCCGCAGCACGGACGTCTCCCTGCGAATCGGAGTGTATCTCCAGCGCCCCGTAAAGCCGTTCGACGATCTGCATGCCCGGGTGGACGTGCGTGGATTTCAGAGCGATGTCGGTGACGCGGTTGATCTCGATGCCCGGGGAGATCTCCACGAACAACGACGCCTGGCCTGCCACGGGCAGGAAGCCCTGGGACACGGTCGCCATGAACGAGGCGAACTGAGGCTGGAGGCTATCCAGAAAAACATACGCGCGTAAGTCAACATGTGTCATAGTGATTCAGCCTATCAGTACTTGTCTTTAGAGTTTCCACCTGAAACGGTCATCCCCTTGGCCTGCTTAACTATCTTCACGCCAGCGCTAACACCCAGGCGCGTGGCGCCGGCATGGATCATCTCTTGAGCGCCTTCCAGATCGCGGATACCGCCGGAGGCTTTGACGCCCATGCGTGTCCCGCTGACCGCCTGGCTCATCAGCGCGACGTCCGCGGCGGTCGCGCCGCCTGGGCCAAAGCCGGTCGAGGTTTTTACAAAGTCCGCACGCGCCCGCTTCGCCGCCTGGCAGGCACGGACTTTTTCGTCGTCGTTGAGCAAAGCGGTTTCGAGGATCACCTTACAAATGCTCCGACCGTCCATGCAGACTTCGGTGACAGCCCGGATGTCGCGGTAGACCAGATCGTCGTTGCCGCTCTTAAGCGCGCCGACGTTGATCACCATATCGATCTCACGGGCACCGTCGCGGATCGCACGGCGGGCTTCCATGGCTTTAATTTCCGGAGTGGTTGCACCCAGGGGGAACCCGACCACGGAGCAGGCCTTGACGTTGGTGCCCTTCAATTCGTTGGCGACCAGTTTCACGTTTACAGGGTTGACGCAGACGCTGGCGAAGCCGTAGTCCTTGGCCTCGGCGCACATGCTGATGAGTTGGTCGGTGGTGGCGTCGGGCTTGAGCAGTGTGTGGTCGATCGAGGCGGCCAGCTCACGCGGAAGGTCGCCGGCCCCGGGCTGGTGGGCGATCCGGTCGGCACCCATCTCCACAAACTGACGGACCAGTTCCGGGTTAGTTTGCGCGCAGGTCTTGCAAAAACCGCAGGCCAAGGTCGTGCAGCCCAGGTCCGCAGCACCGGAACCGGTCAGTTCCATGATCCGCTGGACGATCCGCTGAAGGTCTTGCTCGGGGATTGAATCCGTCATTTGGGTTTCGGGCATCTTTTTCTCTTGACATTGACAGGCGTGTGCTTGCTGCACCGTTGCCCCGGAATGTCCCCCGGATGGTTCCCCGGGTTCTGCGCCGGATTCGATCATGCTCACACGTCGCAGGTGCCGTTCGGCTGTGCATTGGGTGGTTATGAACACGTCAACGATCTGCAGCGCCAGGTTCGGGCCGACGAATCCCGACCCCATGGTCAGGACGTTGGCGTCGTTGTGTTCCCGGGCGTTGTTTGCCGAGGCTGTGTAGTAGCACAACGCGGCCCGCACGCCGGGGACTTTGTTCGCGACCATGCTCGAGCCTATGCCCGCACCATCTATAAGGATACCCAGGTCCGCCTCGCCCCGCGAAACCCGCTCGGCCACAGCCCGAGCAAAGACCGGGTAATCCACCGCGTCGGTGCTGTGTGTGCCGCAGTCGTGGACCGAGTAGCCCTGGCCTTCCAGGTGCGCCTTGATCTTTTCTTTAAGCTCAAAGCCGCCGTGATCTGCCCCCAAAGCGATGCGTTGTGATGCTGTGTTCTTCGCCATCGGTTTCCACTGACAGGGCACATCGGTGCCAAAGCATTCCGGGTCGTAGTATCGGTTCTGTAAAAAAACAGACGCAGACCCACGGTGCAAAACCACAATCAGCCGGCGCTCTAAAACGGTGAGGGGGAACCTCGCGGGGGTGTTGCTTCAAGCCGCGGGCACAAGGGGTCAACCCTGCGTCGCAAGCTCAAGCTCGCCGGCCCCTTGAAGCGCCCGGCTGGGCCTTTTCGGCCAAGCGTTACATTGTACCCGATCCGCCGCGAAGACAAAGCCTTTTCAGGAAATCGTCCACCGCGTCCCGGTAGGCCTGTTCGTGGTCACAAGGAAGGTTGTCGTGCCCGCCGCCGTCGATCTCGATGAGCTTCCCCACCGGTGCGGCCTGGGCGATTTCTCGGGCAGAGGTTATCGGACAAAGCGTGTCGTCTGAGCCGTGGATGACCAGTAACGGGCAGGTAAGTTTCGAGGCGTGGCCGGCCCGATCGAAGTTGTTGAACCCCCTGGCGGTCAGGCGAAGCCAAAGCCCTGCCAAGGGGATGATCGGCCGACGGGGGTAGCGGTGCTTGCGAAATACATTGTGCAACGGCTCATCCCAATGGCGGTACGGCCCCTCCGCGATCACGCCTACGATCCCCCGCCGAACATCACCCCCGGCCCCCCCGGTTTTCGCCGCCGCCGCGATCGAGATGCCTGCGCCCATCGATATGCCCAACAACACGACGCGATCGGCATCCTGCTTCTCTAACTGCCCCACCACCGCCAGCACATCTTCCGGCTCACGCAACCCGCCATACCCACGACGCGATTCCGACTCGCCCTGGCCCGGCAGATCAAAGACCACCACGCACTTCGCTGTCGGCACAATCAACGGCACACGCGTGAGCGACCCGTACCGGCTATCACCATACCCGTGCACGATCACCACGGTCGGGCCTTGCGCATCATTCCCCTGAATCACCCACCCCGGCGTCCGCGAGCCGTCGCAAAGGGTAAACGTGACCTCTTGAGCATCTAGCTCCAAATCACACGGGTCCGTCGGATCACCCTTGGCTAACGCGACCGCGAATGTCTTGCGCTTGGGGTGCGTTAACGCATACACAAGCCCGGCGGCGGCGAGCAGCCAGAGGAGGAGGGTTGCAATAATAATTAATAGAACCAAACCCATAGAACCGGATGATAGCCCATCTGATTCGACGCATCCGAATCTCATCCCGTTCCCTTCGCGAAGCCGCAAGCGGCGGGGATGTGATTTAAATCCATCCTGACTATCCTGTCATCCTGTTATCCTGTCAAAAATCTTCCTCCTACCGAAGGCGAACCCGATGGACTACCAATCATTATTGAATGAAGCGATCAAAGAGGCGGAGACGGGTTTATCTGAGGGCGGGCTGCCGATCGGGTCGGTGCTGGTGGATGGTGAGGAGAACATCGTGGCACGCGGGCACAACCTGAGGGTGCAGACCGGGGATCCGACGGCGCATGCCGAGGTGGCTTGCATCCGGAATGCTGGAAGGAGACGGGACTGGCCGAGGCTTACGCTGGTCAGCACGCTGAGTCCGTGTGTGATGTGTACGGGGACGAGCCTGCTGTACAAGATCCCCCGCGTTGTGATCGGTGAGAACCAGAACTTCATGGGGGCGGAAGACCTCTTCAAGCAGCACGGCGTCGAGCTGATCAACCTCAACGACCCCCGGTGTATCGAGCTGATGGCGAACTTCATCCGTGACAAGCCGGATTTGTGGAATGAGGACATCGGGGAGGCGTGATTTTCACCAGGTATGTCACGGAGCGCACGGAGTCACAGAGACACGGAGAAGGCGGGTGGGCAGGGATAAACGCTGATGAACAAGGATGGGGATTCCCGGACAGGGTTTTGATTCCCCTCTTTATCAGCGTTAATCAGCGTTTATCACTGTTTTCTATCTTTTTTTCTGACTTTTCTGTCACTGTTTGGGTTCTTGACGACTGGTACATATGGAGTATTATGTAAGTAAATACTTACGAATTTGCAGAGGTGGTGGGTATTATACGCCTTCATCTTAATTCCAGCGCGACCCAATCGGTGTGGCAGATGCTGGCCAGGCGTTGGGGACCCAGGTGGTTCCAGGCCACCACACATGCGTCCCACAGTTCGTCCTGATCAGCGAAGATACGGTTGC
>JAJRRS010000123.1 GCA_024279275.1 Planctomycetota bacterium
CAGGGTCATCAGAGGTTCGATCGTGCCCGAGCGGTACTCTTCACTGACCAGGCGCATGCTGACCGCGGGGAGCAGTGGGATCATCAGACACAGCACATACCACTGGAGGTTGCGCATTTCTGCCGGTGCGCCGGGATAGAAGCCGGCGAGGAACAGAAGCGCTGTCCCGAAGCCAAACAGTCCCAGCACGACGTAAGCGACGGGCGAGAAGAACAGGCTGGTGAGTTCGCGTTTGGCGATGGTCAGGACGTGGGGCATTGTGTTGGGTCTGGGGTCTAGGGTGTCGGGGTTCGGGTATCGGGGGTCAGGTTAATACAATCTCAACGCCGGTTCTGAGTACAGCGAAGGGCCGGGTCTCCCCAGTTTCATGCATCATAATTCGTCATGCGGTGGCACGTTTTTCTTTTGCGTCGGTTTCCTGGAACAATTGCAGGTAGTAGTCTTCGAGGTTGGGTTTTCGGCGGGTGACTTCTCGTACCGTCATATCCTTGTCAGTAAGAGATTTTACCAATGCGTCGTGCAGGTCGTCTTTGCCGGTGGGGGCGACTTCGGCGTGGCACCAGCCGTCGTGAGGGATGACTTGCACTTCACGCACACCCGGCACATCATCAAGCGCCGTTTGCACAGCCGTAGCCTCGGCCTGCACATCCAGCAGCACCCGCGAGCCGCCCAAGACCTTGCTGCAAAGCTCGTCGGTTGTGCCGTCGGCAACCAGTTCGCCTTCTTTGAGGATCAAGACCCGATCGACCGACTTCTCGATCTCCGAGAGGATGTGGCTTGATAGCAGGATGGTGTGTTTATTCCTCAGTTCGCCGAGCAATTCGCGGAAGTGTTTGATCTGGTTGGGGTCCAGCCCGGCGGTCGGTTCATCTAAAAATAATACCGCAGGCTCATGCAGCAGCGCCTGGGCCAGCCCGACACGTTGGCGGTTGCCCTTGGAGAGTTGGCCGATCAGTCGCCGACGGATGTGGCTAAGCGAGCAGTGATCGCAGACCTCGTTGATTCGCCGGACCCGGTCGCTGCGCGACATGCTCAGCAGTTTGCCCCGGTAATCGAGGTATTCTTCGACGCGCATCTCGGGGTATAGCGGCGTGGACTCCGGCAGATACCCGATCGCCGCCCGCGCTGCTTCAGAATTTTTGAGTACGTTATGCCCCGCAATAGACGCCGAACCCGAAGTCGGTGGCAGGTATCCGGTGAGCATGCGCAGGGTGGTGGACTTGCCCGCCCCGTTAGGCCCGAGGAACCCGACGACCTGCCCCTTGGGGATCGAGAAACTCAACCCTCCGACGGCACGGGTCGGCCCGAACCATTTGACTAACTGATCGGCTTGAATCATACGGAAAACCCTCGATCGCCCCGGAAATCTTCGGTACGCCCCGGATACCCCCGGTTCGCCATCCTTGTCGTCCAGCCCGTTGCGGGCGTTGTATAGTCTGACTTACGAGGGGGATTGGGTCAAGGTTCGGGGGGAACAGGGGTTAGCAGGCAGAGAATGTCCATGAACACAGGCCCGGACCCACGGGACTGGAAAAAGTAGAATGTTCCCAAACGATACAATGAGCCCATCCATGGAGGTTACTCAAAAAAACCGGGAACGCGGACATCTGAATGCGTTCTTGCGACGCATTGGTGAAAAGCCAAGGCAATGGAATATCCACGCTGAGCAGGAGAGGCCCGATTTCATTCTGATATCCCCCGCCGGGGACAAGATCGGTTTGGAAATGACAGAACTGGTAACCGCTGAGTTCGGCAAGCTGCGCACAGCCGAACGATTGGTGACGACTGTGGTGAAAGAGGTTGTTGAGGAGTTCATCAAGTCAATAGGTATTCCTGGCGCTCTTGTCATGGCGAACAATCGATCGATTGTATCACCAGGCCAACTTCGGCTTGAAGAGTTGCGAACAAACTTTCAAACTCACCTACAAAAATACGGACCGGATCTCGCGGAGCCGAATGGATCCATGAAGCAATCTTTCAAGCATGCCTGGGGAACGGTTGCCAGTATTCACCGAAGAGAAGAATCTCGCGTTGCCCTTATGATCGATCAGCACGATCATACGCCCTCTTACAAAGAGACGGCCCGATCATTGTCCGAGATCGACGATGTCGTTTTGGAAAGAATAGAAGACAAGGTGGCACGCGCAAAGGGCTACTCGACTGACAATCCGTTGTGGCTCGCCATTCGAAATCCAAACCATCAACAGATCGGCACTCTCTCTATGGCGTGCGTAGAGAAGGCACGGCAACTAAACGCAGGGCGGTTTGCGCGGATTATCCTCTTCAATGATCCCGAGCACGTCTTGGATGCATGCCCACCTCCACCGCATTGTGTGGAAATATGCTAAGGCACACGCCGCATTCACAGGCTGTCATCGTAGCGGAGGGCGGACTCGGAGGAAGGGGATATGTACTTTTATCCTGTATCTGTTCGTAGGTTAGTTCGCATCCCTAATCACATCCATAAACGCCAACCCATACCGTTTTAATTTGGTTTGGCCTACGCCGGGGATATCCAGGAACTGGGCGTCGGTGGTGGGGCGGTTGCGGGCCATGGCTCGTAGGGCGAGGTCGCCGAAGACGACGTAGGGGGGGACGTTTTGTTTGGTGGCGAGGGTTTTGCGCAGGTCACGCAATTCCTCGAATACGTCCTGGTCGGCGAACGATAACGGGGTGTCGTTTGCCGAGGTGCGTGACGTCTTGGGTGAACGGGAACTAGTTGCTGCGACGGCTCGGCTCAGTGCGAACTGTATTTTGGTGTCGCCTTTGAGGACGGGTTTACTATCTTCGGTGAGGTGGGCGGTGCGGAACTCGTCGGTGGTCAGGGCTAGTTGGCCGTTGCGGATGAGGGTGTCTGCGAGTTGGCTCCAGTAGCCTTTTGATTGGGTGGAGCCGATGCCGTGGACGCTGAGTTGGTCGTGGCCGCGGTCGATGACTTTTTGAGATTTGGAACCGCGGAGGACGTCGATGACGTGGCCGAGTCCGAATCGTTGGCCGGTGCGGACGATGGCGGAGAGGAGTTTTTGTGCGTCTTGGGTGGCGTCTTGGTGCTCGGGAGGGTTTCGGCAGTTGTCGCAGTGGCCGCAGGAGCCTGGGTGAGTTTCGCCGAAGTGGCCGAAGAGGGGGACGCATCGGCAGCCGGTGGTGTGTGCGAACTTTGCGACCTTGTCGAGCTGGTCGTAGGCGTGTTGTTTTTCAACTTCGTCGGTCTTCTGCTCGATGAAGTATTCTATTTTTGCGCGGTCGGCGGGAGAGTAGAAGAGTATGCAGTCTGCAGGCAGGCCGTCACGCCCGGCCCGGCCTGTCTCCTGGTAATAACCTTCAAGATGGCGGGGCATGTCGGCGTGGATGACGAAGCGGACATCAGGCTTGTCGATACCCATGCCAAAGGCGATGGTGGCGACGATGACGCGGGTATCGCCGTAGATAAAGTCGTGTTGGTTATGCTTGCGTACGTCTGCGTCAAGCCCGGCGTGGTAGGGCAGTGCGGCGATGCCTTGGCCGCGCAGCCTTTCTGCGAACTGATCCACACGCGCCCGGCTGGTGCAGTAGATGATGCCTTCGTCGTTGGGATGGTTTTGGATGTACTGGGTGATCTGTTGGGAGGATTGTTGTTTGGGGCGTATTTCGTAGTAGAGGTTGGTGCGCTCGAACCCGCCGTGGTGCGTGGCGGGGTTTTGGAGTTGGAGCATCTTGACGATGTCGCCTGCGACGCGGGGTGTGGCGGTGGCGGTCAGTGCGATCATCGGGGTATTTTTGAATCGTCCGCCGAAGCCTGCGCGGAGTGTGCCGATCTGGCGGTACTCGGGTCGGAAGTCGTGGCCCCATTCGCTGATGCAGTGTGCCTCGTCGATGGCGAAGCGTGCAACGTTGAGGTTGGCGAGCAGTCGTTGACCAGCCGGACTCATGAGGCGTTCGGGGGCCATGTAGAGAAGATCGTATCCGCCGTCCAGAGCTTTGCGTTCGCGTCGGGCTGCTTCGGCGTATTCGAGTGTGGAGTTCAACAAGGTGGCCCGGACGCCGTAGCCCCGCAGCAGCTCGACCTGGTTCTGCATCAGTGCGATCAGCGGGCAGATGACGACGGTGGTGCCCTCTTCCAGGACGGCTGGGAGCTGGTAGCACAGGGACTTACCCCCGCCGGTGGGCATGATGACAAAGACGTCTCGTCCGGCCACGACGTCGGCGACGGCTTGGTCCTGGATCGGGCGTAGCTGGTCGTGACCGAAATACTGCTTCAGCGGGCCGGCGAGGTCCGGGTCCGGGTGGGCTGTTTGGGGCTGTGTGGGGGAGGACGTCATGGCTAGAAAGCCTACCCGATCCGGTGAAAGCTCACAGCCGAAGTTCGATTTAGCCGAGATAATTGGTATCCCTGCCTTGCCGGGCGGTGAGGGTGAGGGTATTCTTCTCCATTCGTTATCCCCCCGGGATTAATACCCCGGACTAAGTACCCCGGATCAATACCCCGGATCAATACCCCGATTAAATGTGAGGGTTGGACGTGCGACTAACTGATATTCTGCAACCTAACTGCGTGAAGGTGCCGCTTGAGGCTGACGACAAGCAGGCGTGCATCTTTGAGTTGATCGATATGTTGGTCGAACACACGGATGTTCAGGACGCTGAGGGTCTGAAGGAAGCGGTCTGGCAACGTGAGCTAACCCGGACCACCGGTATCGGCCACGGCATCGGGATCCCTCACGGCAAGGCCTCCGGCTGTGACGAGCTACGCATCGCGATCGGCCGACCCGCCGAGGCTGTGGATTTTGGTTCGATCGATGACAAGCCGGTTAATCTGATTATCCTGCTGGCATCCCCATTGGATAAGACCGGCCCACACATCCAGGCACTCGCCAAGATCAGTCGGCTGTTGGTGAGCGAAGACCTCCGCGATGCACTTCAGGAAGCCGAGTCGGCAGAAGCCCTCTACGACCTGCTGGTTCAGCATGAGAATGAAGCGGCGGTTTAGGATAGGGCACGGGTTCGGGGAGCAGGGTTCAGGGGCAGAGTTTTGGTGGTTTGCCTGAATCCCATAAGCTCCAATCGCTAATCACAATTACCAATCACTCCGCGGCGTTGTAGAGGCTCATCGCCTTATCGATCCCGTCGTTCATCCAGGATTCGATGGCGTCGCAGGCGCGATCCAGTGCAGGGCTTAGGTCGGCGAGTTGGTCTTCGCTGAATCGTCCCAGGACAAAGTCTTTGCGAGATGCGCGGGTGGGAGATGAGACGCCGATGCGGAGGCGGGGGTAGTCCTGGGTGCCCAGTTTGCTTTCGATATCGCGCAGGCCGTTGTGCCCGCCGGCGCTTCCGGTGGCGCGCAGACGGATGGAGCCGACATCTAACGCCGCCTCATCGACAATGATCAGCATGTCTGTCAGGTCGAGCTTGTAGAAGTTCACGGCTTCGCAGACGGTGAGGCCGGAACGGTTCATGAAGGTCATGGGTTGGATGAGCAGGCAGCGGTGGTTGGCGACCTGGCCGTCGAGGACGCCGGCGTGGAAGTTGGTCTTGACGCCGGTGATGCCGTGGCGCTGGGCCAGGCGTTCGATAGCCATAAACCCGGCGTTGTGACGGGTCTTGACGTAATCCGAACCGGGGTTGCCCAGGCCGACAATGATCTTCATGGGTGGACTCTGTGGGAAGCGAACGTGTTTGGAGGCAGGGTGGGTCGTTGTGGCTCGGCGCGACAAGTCGCGTCGCTTCATCAGCACGCACACCGACCCACCATCCAAAATCCGCCATCCACCATGTGATTATTTGCTGTCGCCTTCGGGCTTGTCGCCGTCCTCGGGCTTGCCGCCGATGACTTCCGGCTGGTCGCCGCCTTCGGCATCGTCGTCGGCTTCTGCGGCAACCTTGGTCAGGCTCAGGTGTGCGATCAGGGTGTCCGCATCACTCGCCGCGGTCAGGCCGGCTGGCATCGTCAGGCCCGAGACCAACAGGGAATCGCCGATGGTCATCTCGCTGACATCGTGGGTCAGCTTTTCGGGGATGGCGTTGGCGAGGCACTTGATATGGATCGTATTGGTGTTCTGCTCAAGCATGGCACCGGCCTCCTTGAGACCGATGGCCTCGCCGACCAATTCGACCTCGATTTCGACCTCGACCTCTTCGGTCAGATCGACGCGGGCCAGGTCCACATGGATCACGGTCGATCCCAGGTAGTCCCACTGGATATCCTTGACCAGGCAAGGCTCACTCTTGCCCGCGACTTCGACATCGATCAGGTGGGCGTTGTGGTGCAGCAGGTAGATCATTTCCTTGGCATCGACGGCGATGTGGACGGGGGTCTGCTTGTGGCCGTAGATCACGGCGGGGATTTTTTTATCGGCGCGGATGCGTGCGGCGTAACGTGTGCCGGTCCGTTCGCGGACTTCGGCGCTGATTTTAGGTTGGGTTGCTGTGCTCATGGTGTTGTCTCCGTATCTGGCTATTTTTGCCTTGGTGTTACTTGTTTAATTCGTAGTGGGTATCGTAGTTCGTGGTTTATCGTTTGCTTCCGCCGTCGGGCCGAAACAGGCTCGACAGTGACATGTTGTGATGGATGCGGTGTATGGCTTCGCCGAGCAGGTTGGCGACGGACAGCTCGACGAGCTTGTCCTGAATCGGGGCGCATCGTGAACCGCAGGGGATGGTGTCGGTGACGATGATCTGGCTGATAGGGGATTCCGCGAGCCGTTCCATCGCCAGCCCGACCAGCACCGGGTGGGTGCAGGCGGCGATCACGTCTAAGGCCCCATTGGCTGTGACCAGTTTAGCGGCCTCGCAGATCGTCCCGGCGGTGGAGATCATGTCGTCGATCATCAGGACGGTTTTATTCTTCACGTCGCCGATGATGTTGGCTGACACGACTTCGGTGCCGCTCTTTCGGCGTTTGTCGATGATGGCGATCTCGTCGCCCAACGCGGTGGCGTAGGCGCTGGCGGTCTTGACGTTGCCGACATCGGGGCTGACCAGGCACATCGGGCCGACGTCCTTGCGGATTTTTTCGATGTGCTTGAGGATGACCGGGAGCGCTGTCATGTGGTCAACAGGGATGTCGAAGAAGCCCTGTATCTGTGCGGCGTGCAGGTCCATCGTCAGCACGCGATCGGCACCGGCGGCGGTGATGAGGTTGGCAACCAGCTTGGCGGTGATCGGTGTGCGTCCCTGGTCCTTGCGGTCCTGGCGGGCGTAGCCGAAGTAGGGGATCACCGCGGTGATCTGCCGGGCGCTGGCACGTTTGAGGCAGTCGATGTAGATCAACAATTCCATCAGGTTGGCGTTGACCGGGTGGCAGGTCGATTGGATGACGAAGCAGTTACGGCCGCGCACGTCCTCCTCGATCTTTACCAGCAGTTCGCCGTCAGGGAACATCTCCGTGCGCCCCTGGCCCATCGGCAGGTCCAGCGATCGGCAGATGGATTCGCCCAGAGTTCGGCTGGCCCGGCCGCAGAAAACTTTCAGTTGGTCTTTGTCTGCTTTGCTCATGAGGAAGTTGCCTCGACAGATTCACCCGCCAGGCGTTTGCGGAGGATCGCGTCGACCTCCTGGAGCTGCGCGGGTGTGTTGATGCTCAAGACGTCTGCCGGCGGCACCGCCTCGATGACCTCGACCTTCTTGCCGTGGCTTTTGAGGATCGCGGGCACGTCGGTGATGTAATACTCACCCTGGCTGTTCTGCGACTTTACCTCGTCAAGTGCCGAGAAAAGTGCTTCGCTGTCGAAGCAGTAATAGCTGGGGTTGACTTCGTTGATTTCGAGTTGCTCGGGTGTGGCGTCTTTCTGCTCGACGATACGTTCCAGCCCGCCGTCGGGGCCGCGGACGATTCGGCCATAGCCGGTGGGGTTGTCGATGATGCTGGTGGCAAGCGTCGCCGAGGCCCCGCGTCGGCGGTGGACCTCAAGCATCCGTGCCAGCGTCTTGGTGCGGATCAATGGCCCGTCGCCAGCGAGGACGAACAGGTCGGTCGCCGGTTGATTCTCGAATAGATGCTGCGTCACCTGGGCGGCGTGGGCCGTACCCTTGGGATCGATTTGCTCGGCGAAGGCGATGTTATCGATACCCTCAAGCGAACGGCGAACCTCGTCGGCCTTGTAACCCACGACGATAATGCAGCGCGACACCCCCACGTCCCGGCAGGCCTTGACGACCCACCAGAGCATCGGCTTGTCGGCCACGGGATACAGCACCTTGGGCAGGTCGCTTTCACCCATCCGCGTGCCTTTGCCGGCGGCGAGGATTACCGCCTGAGGCGCGGGTCGACCGGTGGGGTCCGTGTTATTCAATAGGTCGCTCAAGGGTTTACGCCTTTGTCCTCATTGCCTGTCCGGGAAAGACAGGGAACTGGCCCGCAAGGATTCGAACCTTGAATACCAGTACCAAAAACTGGGGTGTTGCCATTACACTACGGGCCAAGTGGTCTGCGAGAAGCCGGTTGGGGCTTGGCGACCCTCGGTAGATTCCACCTGTCGGCGGTTTCGTGAAGGGGTGCCCGGCCTTTTACAACGAAGCTCGAAGGGGTGGGCCGCCGGTCGGCCGAGTCTGGGTAATCCCTTCTAATGTCCGCGCCTTGGCTTTTAAGGGCCTCGTCACGGTCGGCTCTGCCGAAAAGTCGCTATTAGTGTAGGGGGGGGCGGGGGGTTGTCAAACCCTCGTAGGTCCGTGCTTGTCGGCCCTATTTGTCTATACACAGCCTGATATAAGAAATGGCCCTTATTGCATCCATTCTTCGAACATATTATCAAAAGGCTGCATGACCGATCGTTTTTTCAAGAACACGTCACATGCTTTACCAAACTGCTTATTTCTTGATTCCAGTTCGGCGACTTCCGCCTGCCCTTCCTTTTGGAGCGTATTGATCACGCGACGATCTGAAATATCGATGGTTTCGCCTTTGAGGACTTTCATCCTTTCACGAGCAGCTTCATCCGAGATAATCTGTGTATGTTCATTACCACCCTCATCGATCGTAATGAGTTTGTTTGTAGTGATTCCATCTTTGTGTTCGATTGTCAGCTTGCCTGAATGATTCCGAGTATATGACAATCTAGTCATCACAATCTGATTTCTAGGTTTAACGTGCAATCCAATCTTTTCGTCGTGGTAACTAAGATCGCACATGGGTTCCTGATATCGCCTGCTACGTTGTCCCATCTGCTCTATGAGTGTCTGAGCCTCATCTGGAAAGCTAGCCGTATCCAAAGCGGACCGGACTCGAGCTTTGTCAATCTCATGAATCAAGCGAACCGTAAATCGTAAGAGGATATCTACCCGTTTAGACAACATATTGAAATCAGAATTTGTGAATTTTGCCCATTTCTCATATGGCGTGCCTATCGAAGAGTCTTGTAGGAAGGGCTCTTTCAGCGACAGTGGCATGTAGTGGTATAGCGCGTACCGGTAATGATTGATGACATCACACTGCATCAAGAATACGGTTGGAGACAGGGCGTTAATCGCCAGAAAATCGCCATGCTGTTTCAGCGCATCTATAGCGTCATCGAAGACATATGTCAGATTCAACATGGTTCATATTCCCTGAATAAGGCAGGATGAGATGAGTGAATGTTTTGTATCGAACGCACATCATGACGTCCAACATTCTACCCATTCTATCGGTACTCAGCGGTTCATTTCCATGAGTTTTTCGGGGCTTTCGGGTTGGCCGGTGCGGATGCTTAGCAGGCACGCCAGGCAGCAGGCCATCGCGTCGGATTTAGGCTGGGCGTGTTCAGATGAAGCCGCGTAATTCGGTTGGTCCAGCAGCCTGCGCCACTGGGCGGCGAGCATGTCGGCAAAGCCGCTTGGCCCCGGGGCTGTCGCCTCGTCGAGCATGTCACCCGCGGGATTTTGCAGGGTGTAGGCCGAGTCGGTGATTCGTAATAAGGCGTTGTCGCCATGCACCCGTAGGACTCGCCCGGTCTGCCCGGCTGAGTCGGTGACCTCAAGCAACGCCGCGTTGGCACCGGGCATCCGCGCATGTGCAAGCAGGCTCCCAGCCATCGCCCGCAGATCTTCGGGAGGTTCGTTTACCTGGCCGACTAATGAAGCGTCGATTGTTTCGGGCATCATGGTGAAGCTAAGGACGGTCAGCCAGGCGTCAAAGAGTCGTGCGAACAGTGAGCCGTGCTCCGGGCGGCCGTCGCTGGTAAATCGGATGGCACGCCGGTCTCCCAGTAATTCGTTGGGGTCGGCGGCGCTGAGGAAACCGGGTGATTGGTTAAATGCCGGTGCCTGCAGGATACGGCTAGTTGAGCGGGAACCTGATTCCAGTTTCAGTGCGGCGGACAGGCCTTGAAGATCACTGGCGATCGGCTCAAGGGTCAGCACCGTCGTGTTCTGGTCGGCTGCTGCGTACAGGTCGTCGGGCGTGACTCGTTCGAGGCTGGACAGCAGCAGGTAGGTTGCCGGCCGATCCACCAGCAGCTTACGCAGGTCGTCGTGAGGCTCGCAGCCAAGCTCCTTGGCTAGTTGGCTCACTTCCGCCACCGGTGGTCCGCCGACACCGATCGGCTTGAGCGCCGACCCCATCAGGTTCATCAACTCACTTGCCAACGGCGCATGACGGGCGTCGGTCCAGAGGGTGACTTCCGGCGACAGGTCGTGCTTGGGCATACGCAGAAGATACCACGGTTTGAGTATGTTGCGTCAATCCTGCCAATAGCCTGGCGACAACATCGGCGCGGCACGCAGTGAAGACCGCGCCGATGTTGTCGCCAGGCTACTGTTTGGATGGGGATATTCATTCGTATGGGAACTCTGAATAACCCACCGCGTTTGTGATTCTGTAAAGTCACGGCTGCTAAAGCAGCCTCCGCCAAGGGTTATTCAGGACGCCCCTATAACTCTGGCGGTGTGCGTCTGTGGTGAGGCGGTACAATGGTCTTGTTGGCGTGGACGGGCGGCCGCGGCGGGCCTTGTGCCTGACGAGGAAAGTCCGAGCACGACAGGACACGGTGGTGGGTAACGCCCACCCGCCTGGGCCTTGGCCTGGGTGCGGGACAGTGCCACAGAAAAGATACCGCCGATGGGCCGGCTTGCCGGTCACAGGTAAGGTTGAAATGGTGCGGTAAGAGCGCACCGCCGGTCTGGTGACAGGCCGGGCAAGGTAAACCCCACCGCGTGCAAGACCAAGCAGTGATACCGCGGGCAACCG
>JAJRRS010000124.1 GCA_024279275.1 Planctomycetota bacterium
GTATTCGGATGTGACGGCGTTGCATCACTATGTTCATACGCGCTGGGGTTGGGACACGCTGCATGCGTCGATGCCGGCGAGTGATTTTTACGATATCAGTGAGGAACACTACGGGGCGATGATTGATCTGGTTTGTAAGAAGCGTGTGGCGATGCCTTGGCTGGGTAGCGGGATGAAGTTTCTTACCCCCCCGCCGGAGGCGTCGATCCGGGGGACGTTGGTTGGTGGGAATCCGGCGGTGTGGAACTATTTGACGGGTACGGCGTACCAGCCGAGGGATATGTCGGGGAAGTTTTTGTTTTTTGAGGATTTGAGTGAGGGGTACTATCGGATTGATTCGATGCTGACGCAGATTGAGCAAGCGGGTGGGTTGGAGGGTTTGGCGGGGATTATTCTGGGGGAATTTTGTGCATGTGATGACAGTGTTGCGAAGGTTTTGAGGGATAAGCCTGCGGCGGGGCGGGAGCGTGAGGCGTTGAAGGATAAGGACCAGCAGGAGACGATTCCGCTGCGGGCGACGATTGGTGAGGTGGAAGCGTTGACGGAGATTTTTGCTCGGCGGGGTGAGAGGTATGGGTTTCCGGTGGGTTATAAGATCCCGGTCGGGCATGGGCCGAACTTTGCGCCGCTGCCGTTGAATGCGGGGTATGAGTTGACGCCGGGGGGTGGGTTTGAGTTGGTGGCGTGGGGATGGTTGGGGGGGTAGGGGGAACCCACGTTCGGAGAACGTGGGCTTCGTGGGGGGGGCGGAGGAGATTGATGATGTGTGATTGATGATGTGGAGAAGGAAGGGGGACGCGACAAGTCGCGGCGCTTCGTGGGGGAGGTGGTACGGGGGTTTGTGGGGTGGTGTTTTGCGGGGGTGGTATCGGGCAAAGCGTCGCGTGGCCGCGACGGCTAAACGGGGGGGCGAGTGGAAGTACTTCGGATACCCCGCCGAAGCACCGGGGCGGTGCATCAGCGGGCTTTGGGGGTGAATTATTCCTGAGTTATTTTTTGGTGGGTTGATATTCGCGCATGACGAGTATGACTGCTTGGTCTTGTAGTTTTTCGTAGGGTTTGGCGGTGCCTGAGAACTGGTTGTAGAGGATGGAGAAGATGACGGTTGGGCCGGCGTCGGTTTCGATGTAGCCGGAGAGTGCGCGTACACCTGAGATGTAGCCGGTTTTGCCACGGACACGTCCGGGGACGTCGGTGAAACGATTGCGTAGAGTGCCGTCGACGCCGCCGAGAGTGAGGCTGTTGATGAAGACGACGGCGTCGGGGTGGTTGTGCATGTGAAGGAGGAGCGAGGAGATCATCTTGGTGGTGACGCGGTTGTTGTGGCTGAGGCCCGAGCCGTCGGCGACGACGAGGGGGTGTGCGTTGATGTTGGCTTTTTTGAGGAAGGCTTTGATGGCGAACTTGCCGTTGAGCCAGGAGCCGGGTTCGTTTTTGCCGAGTTGTCGTTGGAAGTCTTGGCCGGTTGCTTTGCAGAGCATTTCTGCGAAGAGGTTCTGGCTGGGTTTGTTGATTCGGGCGAGGATGTCTTCGATGCGTGATTCGTGGATGGCGACGGTTTTTTCTTTAGGTGGGATGGGTTGGCCGGCGAGGTGTGTGTCGGCGCGTCGGATGTTGCCGAGTATTTCGATGCCGTGGGATTTCAGGTTGGTTTTTAGTGCGTCGGCGAAGAATTCGCCGGGGTTTTCGACGGGTTTACTTTTGAGTTTGGTTTTTTTGGTAACGGGGCCAGAGATTTCGTAGATGTTGCCGCCGGGGAGTTTGACGATGACGGGAGCGTGGTCTTCGCCGCCGGAGATGGTGTTGTTGATGACGGTGATGTTTTGGACGGGGGGCATGACGGTGTAGTTGGCGGGGTTGCCTAGTTCGGCGGGTGTGACGGTGATGTCTACACAGTTGTCGTTGAAGGCGAGGCCTGAGACGGGAGCGGCGTACCAGTGCGGGAGGTCGTCGAGGTTCCAGGTCGGGTGCAGGTAGTAGGCGTCCAGCGCCAGGTCGTCGTAAACCAGGTCGCCTTTGATTTCGGTGATGCCGCGATCTTTGAGGGCTTGTGCCCATTGATCGAGGAGGGTGGTGGGTAGGCCGCCTTGATCTTTGGCGATGACGGGGTCGCCTGTGGCGGGGTCGCCGGTGCCGATGATCCAGAGGTTGTCGGCGTCGATGGCGAGGTAGGTCTTGAAGGTGTGATCTGCGCCGAAGTGGTCGAGGGCTGTGGCGCTGATGAGCAGCTTCATGTTGCTGGCGGGCTTGAATGGGTAGTCGTTGTTGTCGGTTTGGTAGATGACGTTGCCGGAGGATAGTTCGATGAAGCGTGCGGAGACGATTGCGCCGGTGTCGTCGAGGGCGTGGAGGACGGTATCAAGTTTTTGTGCGAGGTCGTGGTGGGTTGATTGTTGATCTCGGCGTCCTTGTCCCCATGAGCAGGCGGGGAGGAGGCAGAGCATGGTAATAATCAGCAGCCACGAGGTGATGCTGAGTGATGTGGTGTGTCGGGGCTTGTTATGTATGGGGATCATAGGAGCGGGCCTGTGGGGGGGGGCGGTGGTGATTTATGATTTGTGATTTATGATTAAAGAGGGAGGGGGATATAAAATCGCAGGCGGGGGTTTGGGGTAGGTGTTATTTTAGGTTGGGTGAGGTCGCGGCCCCACGTTCAGAGAACGTGGGCTTCGTTTACGCCTATGAATGAGGGGGGTGATGGGTTTCATTGAATATGGGTAGGGTCAGCCGAGCAGCATGCGTACGATGTAGACGCTTAGGAAGATAGCGATGACGTCGGCGATGAGGCCTGCGGGAAGTGCGTGGCGTGTTTTTTTGATGTTGACTGCGCCGAAGTAGACGGCGAGTATGTAGAAGGTGGTTTCGGTGGAGCCGAACATGGTGCCGGCCATTTGAGTGATGAGCGAGTTTGTGCCGTGCTCTTGTGCGAGGTCGGCGACGATGCCTGCGGAGCCGCCGCCGGTGAGTGGTCGGATGATGGCCATGGGGAGTACTTCGGGTGGGAAGCCGATGAAGGCGAGTGGCGTTTTTAACCACTGCTCCATCTGGTCCATCGCGCCGCAGGCTCGGAACATGTTGATCGCGACGAAGATGGCGACGAGGTAGGGGATGATCATGACGCCGACCTTGAAACCTTCTTTAGCGCCTTCGACGAAGGATTCGTAGACGGAGACCTTCTTGAACATGCCGTAGAGGGGGATGGCGATGACGATGAGGGGGATGGCGACGGCGGAGAAGTAGCTCTGGTAGATGCGGATCTCTTCCATCATGCGGCACCCCCCTTCTCGGCGTTGGGATTATTGGGTCGCATGGGGTCGGTCTTCTTGAACATTTTCATTCGGCCCAGAAGTTTGGCGGCGGTAATCGCGACGCCGAGGGAGACGAGTGTGACCAGGAAGATCGGTAGGAAGAGGTCTGCGGCGGCGAGGCCGAGGACGGCGATGAGGGTGACGGGGGGAAGGAGTTGAATGCTGGCGGTATTCATCGCCAGAAGCATGACCATGCTGTTGGTGGCGGTGTCTTTTTCTTTATTGAGTTCCTGGAGCGACTCCATGGCTTTGATGCCCAGGGGTGTGGCTGCGTTGCCCAGAGCGAGCATGTTGGCGGCGAGGTTGACGGCGATGAGGCCGAGTGCGGGGTGGTCTTTGGGGATTTGTGGGAACAGCGGGCCGAGGATGGGACGGACAAGCTTGACGAAGATGGCGATGAGACCTGCGTCTTCTGCGATCTTCATGAGGCCCATCCACAAGGCGATGACGCCCATGAGGCCGATGCCGAACATGACGGCGGCGTTGGCTTTTACGAACATTATGCTCGAGACTTTTTTAACGCTGACGAAGCTGACGTCGGCGAACTTGATCGATGCGGTGGCAAGGTTGGGTGTGTCTGGGTCGGGGGTCCACTCATTGAGGTAGGCTGGGAGGAGGTCGTTATCGTCTTTGGTGGATTCGTAGATGACGTTGAAGGGGGTTGGTAAGGTCTCGGGTACGGCGAGTTGTAATTCACGGCCTCGGCTTGTTGTGACGAGTTTCGCGGGCAAGGGTTTGGCAAAGAACTCCTTGGCTTCGTCCCAGACATTGGCGGACTTGATGCCTCGTGTGACCCGGTCCATGTCCTTGGCGGGGTCGAAGAATGAGATGTAATCTGCCGGGCTGATCTTTACAGACACGCTGATCGGTCCTGGGTCTTGGAGGTCGGCGTAGCCTGGGGGGATGCCCTGGATCTGGACGCTTAGCGTTTCGCCGTTGCGGTAGCTGTTGTCGTAGAGGTCTTCGCCGTCTTTGTAGAGTGCGAAGACGACACTGATGATGATGAGGCCGGCCCATATGTAGTTCAGCATGTGATTACTATGTCTCTGATCGGCGGATGTTGCAAGGCGGGGGGGGAGGGGGGATTTATGATTTATGATTTATGATGTCAGGAGGGGAGGGGGAGACCCGAGCCTTCGCTGCGTTCAGACTCGGCGTTGGGGGGGGGAGAGGTGTGGGCACGGTCGGTCTGGGTGGTTGGATGGGGTTTTTGCGCTATGAGGAGGGGGATGCATGCGCGACAAGTCGCGGCGCTTCGTGGGGGAGGGATTGTGTTTTGAGGGAAGAGGATACCCGAGCCTTCGCTGCGCTCAGACTCGGCGTGGGGGGAGGGGATTGTGTTTTGGGGGATGGGGAGGCGGGTTAGTCGCGGTCCCATTTATTGTCGGTGAGGGTGTCGGCGAAGTCGGTGAGTTCGTCTTGGGCGTAGGGGTCGTCGGGGTCTGAGATGGAGACGCTGGAGGCGTGGCCGTCGGCCCAGGTGACGTTGACGGAGCCTTTGTGGCGTGGGTCGGCTTTGCCGAATTGTTGGGAAGGGGTGAGGAAGCCGGGGCGTAGGTAGCCGATGCCTTTGAGTCTTGAGCCGAGGCTGGTGGCTTGTTGTTCGCCGTTGACGGAGTCTGCGGCAAAGATGGTGTCGGTGGGTTTGCGGAGGTCGGCTTGTCGTGGAGTTTTATTGGCGAGGTCGATGTCGAAGGAGTTGGGGTCGTCGAGAAGTGAGCCGAGGAAGAAGGCGTTTAGGCCGTAGTGTCCTTCGTTCCATCCGAAGGCGCGCATGTCGATGTCGGTGTCTGTTTTTACTTCGTCGATGAGGAAGGCTTTTTTGCCTTGAGGCTCGAATGTGGGGCAGACGAATGATTCGCCGCCTGCGAGGAAGCCGTCGTCGACGAATCGGGAGGTCCACCACCATCCGCGGGCGGGTGGTTCGGCGAGGATGGAGGCGATCTGCTTGGGTTCGCTGTCCAGAGGTTTGCGGTAGAGGACGAAGTGCTCGCGGTTTTGGACGGAGTAGGCGGCCTGGGCGATGCCGAGCTGCTTGTGGTTGCTGAGGCACTTGATTTTTTTGGCGGTTTCGCGAGCGGAGCCTAGGGCGGGTAGGAGGATGCCGACGAGCAGGGCGATGATGGAGATGACGACGAGGAGTTCGATGAGTGTGAAGGCGAGCGGGTGCGGTCGGTGGTGGGCACCTGGACGCGTGGGGATAGAACAACGGTCGGGCCTGTTGACAACCCGGATATTACAGGCGAATGGTGTCACTTAAGGTCCCATTTGTTGAATTTCGCATTACCCCAAGGGTTCGAGCCGTCGACGTCGGTGAGTTCGTCCTCGTGGAAGGGGTTTTCCTTGTCGCTGATGGAGACGTTTGAGCCGTGGCCGTCGGCCCAGGTGACGTTGATGGAGCTGGCGTGTCGTGCGTCGGAGTGACCGATCTGGGTGCCGGGGTCGTCGTGAGAGGGGAAGAGGTAGTTGACGCCCCTGAAGTTTTTCTGAACGGTTTGCTCTTCGTTGATCGAATCCGCGCAGAAGATGGTGTCGGAGGTCTTGAGTACTTCTGAGACGCGCGGGGTGCTATTCGCATTTTTCTTATTGAACGCATACCCGGGTGCAAATGGGCTTCCCAGCTTAGAGCCCAGGAAGTAGGCGTTCATGCCGTAGTGGGTCATGTTCCACCAGTGAAGCCGGGGCCCCACTGCCGATTCGACCTCGGCATCGATGAAGTCCTCAAGGTTCTGAACCGCTCCGATCTTGCCTGAGACGTTCATGCTGGGGCAGACGTAGGATTCCATGCCGGGGAGGTAGTTATCCAGCACGAGCTTTGAGGTCCAATACCATTTGCTGGGAGCCCTGAGCCCGTGAATAACGCCAGAGTCAAAAAAATCATTCTTATAGTTGATGTAGAAGTCGTCGTTATCGGTGGCGTAGGCGGTCACAGCGATACCTATCTGTCGTGCGTTGCTGAGGCACTTGATGCGTTGGGCGCTCTTGCGTGCGGCGCCGAGAGCTGGGAGTAGGATGCCGACGAGCAGTGCGATGATGGAGATGACGACGAGGAGTTCGATGAGAGTGAAGGCGTGTGAGGGAGTGGGCTTTCGATGGGTCATGCTGTGGGCCTTTATCGTGGCATTGTGCGGGGTGTGGCCGCGTGGTCATGCCGGTTGTCCATCCACATGTGGGGGCGTGGGTGGGATCTCAATAACACAATATTAAACCAGGCTGCTGTGTATGACAGGCGGCCCGGCGGATAAACACGCAAATTCTGAAAAAAGATCGGCGAAACAGTTGTTATCGGACAGTATCGCGCCTCGAACGTGGCTCAGGCCCGTCTGGCTATTACGCCTGATGATATCATAATAATCCTTGAAAAGTCAATGATTTTGTGGGGATTGGGGGTAGATTGGGGGAGGTCAGATAGTCCAAGAAGAGGGTTTTTCGGGTAGGTGTGGGGGTTGCGCGACAAGTCGCGGCGCTTCGTGGGGTGCCTCCGGATAACCTTGGGTAGCCTCGGATGCCTCGGATGCCTCGGATGCCCCGGATGCCTCGATTTGAGAGCAGAGTCGCCGTATCTGTCGCGTAACTTCGGTATTGGGAGGGCGTCGCGTGGCCGCGACGGCTAAACGGGGGATGTGTAGCGGATCGGTGGACGTAGGGGCGAAGCGGGGTTGGGTGTTCGATTGCGGAGACCCCGCCGAAGCACCGGGGCGGTGCATCAGTAGGCTCTGGGGGGAGATCCGGGGAGATCCGGGGGGATCCGGGGGGGTTATCGAATGGGTTGGAAGAAAAGACAACCCGGGTGCCTGGGGTGGTCGATCATTGGATTAGAGCCTGAGTTAAAGCAGAAGCCAACGTATGACCCGAAACACCCTACCAACTGATGATGCCATCGTGTGCCCCCCCACTGCTGGGTTGGATTCCTCATGTGGGAAACCGATCCGGTGTGTGAGTATTGATGTGGAGGAGTATTTTCAGATCGAGGCGGCGAACGGTGTGGTTGGGCGTGGGCGTTGGGGGGAATGGCCTTCGCGGGTTGAGCGGAATATGGATTTGTTGTTGGATTTGTTTGACCGGACGGGTTGCCGGGCAACGTTCTTTTTTTTGGGTTGTGTGGCGGAGAAGCATCCGGATTTGGCGCGTCGTTGTGCGGACATGGGGCACGAGGTGGCGAGTCACGGGTCGATGCACGATCGGCTGCATCGGCTGACCCCGGAAAGTATGCGCACGGATGTGTTGGGGAGTAAACGGATATTGGAAGATCAGACGGGGCGGGCGGTGCTTGGGTATCGTGCGCCGACGTGGTCGTTGACTCGGGAGACAAGCTGGGCGGTGGACGTGTTGGGTGAGGCGGGGTTTGCGTATGACGCGTCGGTGTTCCCGGTGCGGCATCCGATGTACGGGGTGGCGGATGCGCCGGATCGTCCATTTTATTTGAAAGACAGCGCGGGGGGTGCCGGGGGTGCGGGGTTGTTGGAGGTTCCGCCGTTGACTTGGCGTGTGATGGGAAAGAAGTTGGCGGTCGCGGGTGGTGGGTATTTTAGGTTGTTGCCGTTGTCGTTGATGAAGCGGGGGTTGGCGCAGGCTGCGGCGGAGGGTAGGCCGGCGATTTTGTATTTTCATCCTTGGGAGTTTGATCCGGGGATGCCGAGGATGCCGTTGAATGCGACGGGTCGGGTGCGGACGTACACGGGGTTGAAGTCGTCGGCGGGGAAGCTGGAAGAGATTATCCGGGGGTACGCCGGGTGGCGGCCGATCGGAGATTGTCTGAGTGAGTTGGGGGCGATAGCTAAGAAGACGGGTGTGTTTACGCTGCGTCGGCAAGCGGCTGCGTGAGTGTTTGGGGATCTTCCCTTGCGCCGCCAAGCAATTCAATCATGGGGCCGAGCGCCTGGGGCCAGTTGTATCGTCGTTGGACACAGCGTCGTGCGGCTGCTGCGACCTGCTGGCGGTAGTTGTCGTCGCGCATGAGAGCCAGGACGTAGCGTGCGAATTGCTTGGGTGATTCGCCGACCAGGAGGTGTCTGCCGGGCAGTGCGCGGATGCCGTTGGCGGCCTCTGGTGAACAGACGACGGCTCGTTGGCAGGCCATGGCTTCGAGGACTTTGTTTTGGACACCGCGTGCGACTTGCAGGGGCGCGACGACGGCGGCGGCGGATTCGATGTGAGGGCGGACGTCGGGGACGGCGCCGATGACTTGCACGCCGGGGTGGTTTTTCAAGGCTTTAATGCGTGGGGAGGGGTCTTTGCCGACGATCTTGAATTGTGCGTGCGGCAGTTTTTTGCGGACGAGTGGGAGGACTTCTTTGACATACCACTGTGCGGCCTGGATGTTGGGTTTGTAGTTGAGTACGCCGACGAATACGGCGGTCTGGCTTGAGAAATCGGGTAGTGGAGAGAAGTAGTCGAGGTCGACGCCGTTTTCGACGACGGTTAGGCCGGGGTGGTCGCGGAGGTGTTTGCGGTAGGTTTCTGCCTCGGGTTGGCTGACGACGGAGATGCGGTCGAAGCGGTCTTCGGTGCCGGCTTCGATGCGTGCGAGGCGTTTGGCTTCCTGAGCGTAGACCCACTTCATTGGGCCGGTGGCTGCGTTTGCGTAGGCGGACCATTTTTGGCTATCGACGTCTACGAGGTCCAGGACGTGGATGGGTCGTGGGCCGGCGAGGTTGCGAGGTCGGTAGGCGGGGTGTGTGAGCAGGCGTGCGTAGCGGATCATGCCGGTGCAGAAGGTGAGCACGGCGTCGAAGGGGCGTTGGTTGTGCCAGTGCGTGATGGTGTTGGCGAGTTGTGGGTTGTAGAAGAGGGCGGGCGTGATGGCTTTGCCTGAGGCGAGTGCTGCTGCGCCGCGGGCGCGGGTGAGTAGCTTGGAAGTTTTTTGGATTGCGACGCGGCCGGCGAGTTGAGAGATGACCTGGCGCTGCTGGTCGGTGACGGGTTCGTCGGTGGTGGCGGCGAGAGCGACCTCGAAGTGTCGGGAGAGGAGTTTGAGCAGGTGGTAGCTGCGTATGCGGTCGCCGCGATCTGGTGGGAAGGGGACGCGGTGTGTCAGCAGCAGGACTCTGCGGGTGGGAGGACGAGATAGCGTTCCGAGGACGGCCATGAGCTATACATCGGCTGATTGTAGGGGTGGGATGGGTTGGGGTGGGCGGGTCCGGTAATGGAATACATTGAATACTTATTTGCACGGGGTTATCTTGGGCGACGCGAAGCCGCAAGCGGCTTTTGGTGTGGGTGGGGTGCTCTTGGAAGGGTCTGTGGGTTGTCTCTGCGGAGACCCCACCGAAGCACCGAAGACGGTGCATCAGTGGGCTTTGGGGGAGTTTGTTAAAGAGTTCTGGTGTGGTGATTTGTTGTCACCTAGCGCGACAAGTCGCGGCGCTTCGTGGGGGGATTCTGTGACGGGGGGTGGCGAAAAAAAGAAACCCACGTTTGGGGAACGTGGGTTTCGGTGGGGATACGGGTTACACAAGCGGATTGGTTGTGTGGATTACATCGGGGGGTCTTGGTTTTGGACGGACTGGATCTGGTCGCCGAGCATTGTTGCGCCGGTGTTGGGGATGACGACGGCACAGTAGGGGTAGGTGAGGACTTGGCCTGCCATGGCGTCGGCGGATGGTCGGTTGGCTTGGCCGTAGATTTGGAGGGTGTCGCCTTCCTGATAGACGGTGGTGATGTTGATCCAGTAGCCGCTGGTGGGCATTTCGCCGAGTGTGGCGAGGACGATGGATTCGTTGTTGAAGTTCACGTCGCGGCCGATGATGTCGCCGGCACCGAGGGCTTGTAGCTGGGCCTGGCTGGTGATGAGCTTGAGGTCGGGCTGGGTGAGGCTGGGGTGTCCGCCGACGACGGTGTTCAGGATATCGACCGGCTGGGCGAGGTCCATGGTCTGATAAGGCGTCCGCTGGGTAGTCGCTTCGCAGCCAGAAAAGACGGACAGGCTGAGCATCACGATCAACGCGACGATGTGTTTGGTAGTGGTATGCATGGATTGGGTCTCCGTGTCAGGGGCGTTAAGCAAATGGGTCAGACAGAGGCACTATACCGGATCGGGTGCGCGGGGTCACGGGCGCTTGGCCAGGATCATGCCCTGGAAGGTGCGGCCCTCTTCACGGTACTTGCGCTCGAAGTTGGTGCCGACCATTTCGCCTTCGCCAGCGGATTTGGGGCTGACGAAAGGTTGGCGGTCGAAGAGGTCGGTCACTTTTGCGACGTGCTCCTGTATCCAGTCGAAGTATTCGGCATGGTCGGTGGCGATGTGTATGCGGGCGACGCCTTCTCGGCCAGGTTCAGCGGGGACCAGGACGCGGTGGAGTTGACGTAGGAAGTCGGCTTGGATGAGCCGGCGTTTGTGGTGGCGTTTTTTGGGCCAGGGGTCGGGGAAGAAGATGTGGATTTGTTGGAAGGTGTTGTCGGGGACGTAGTGGCGGATGAACATGTCGGCATCGCAGCGGAGCATGCGGATATTGTTGAACTCCAGTCGGCGTGCGCGGTCGGCGGCGTAGCGCCAGAAGGCCTTGGCCCATTCGATACCCAGGAAATCCACATCGGGGTAGAGCTTGGCGTGCTGGACGAGGAAGGTGCCTTTGCCTGAGCCGATTTCCAGTTCGATGGGGCGCGGGGTTGTGGGGGAGTCGGTTGGTGGTGGGTTGGGTGTGTTGTTGAACCAGTGGCGCGGGTCGAGCGTGCCTTGGTCCATGGGGGGCAGGTCGTCTTGGGCGATGCCGTGGTGGCCGACGTCGAGTTGTTTGCCGCGGGAGAGAGATAGGCTCATGGGTTGGGTCTGGGGTCTGGGGTCTGGGGTCTGGGGTCTGGGGTCTGGGGTCTGGGGTCTGGGGGAGTATATCGAAGGCAGGGCATGGCGATCTGCGATCGTCCGCTAAACAAAGAGGCGTCGCGTGGCCGCGACGGCTAAACGGGGAGGGAGGGGAGGGGTGTTTATATTGATTATGTGTTGGCGATGTCTTTGATGGCTTGGGCGAGTAGTTTTACGCCGTCACGGTTTTGTTGTTCGGTGGGTACGCCGAAGCTCAGGCGGATCTGGTTTTTGGGGACGGTGCGTGTGGGGTCAGCGGGGTAGCAGTAGTCGCCTGGGACGTAGAGCATGCCGAGTTCGACGGCGCGTTTGAACAGTGGGCCGGTGCGGCTGGTGTCGATGGATTTGGGGAGGGTGAGCCAGACGTAGAGGCCGCCGGTGGGGTGAGTCCAGTGTGTTTCATGGGGCATGAAGTCGCCGAGGTATTCATCGAGTGCTTGGAGCATGGCGTCGCGTTTTTTGGTGTATGCGTGGCAGAGTATTTCGATTTGTTTTTTGAACGCGCCTTTGAGTACGGCTTGTAGGAGTAGGTGTTGGCTGAGGTTTGCGGAGCCGAAGTCTCGGCCGTCCTTGAGCATCATGGCTTTGTCGCAGAGGTCTGCGGGGAGTAGGCCGTAGCCTGTTTTGAGGCCTGGCGCGAAGGGTTTGCTGAAGGTGTGCAGCAGGGCGACGTACTGGTTGTCGGTGTCGAAGCTCTTGATGGAGACGGGTGCTTGGCCTTGATAGGTCAGTTCGCGGTAGGCGTTGTCTTCCAAGAGGAGGATTCGGTGGTTGGTGGAGTATTTTTTGACGATGTCTAAAAGTTGGGGTCGTCGTTCGGCGCTGAGTGTGATGCCGGTGGGGTTCTGGTGGTGCGTGCAGGTGTAGAGCATCTTGACGCGGTGGAGGTTGCCTTCTTGTGCGATTTGTGCGAGCAGTGCGTCGAGTTTATCGGGGATGATGCCGTGGTCGTCGATGTCGACGCTGCGTACGGTTGCGCCGAAGATGGATAGCGCGCCGGTGTAGACGAAGTAGCTGGGCCAGGCGGTGATGACGATGTCGCCTGGGTCTACTAATAGGTCGGCGAGGAGGTGGAGGAGTTGTTGGCTGCCGGTGGTGAGCGCGACGCAGTCGGGGCAGCCGGGGAAGTCTTCGGGGGATAGGCCGTCGCAGTGGGCGAGGTGTTTGTAAACTTCTTGCCGTAGTTCGGTGAGGCCTTGGGTTCTGCCGTATTGGAGGGCGGCCTGTGAGGCGGCGGGGTCTGAGAGGATTTCGTGCATGAGGCTGTCGGTGTCGTTGCCGGGGAGGGTTTGGTAATCGACGAAGCCGGCGGCGAGTGAGATGAGGTCTGGCTGGTTGAGGGCGAGGGCCATGAGGTAGCTGATGGGCTGCTCGACGGCGTTGCGTGCGCGGGAGGAGTAGGCGAAAGTGGTGTCGGTCTGGGCGGGGGTCGTGGGTGTCATAGCTTTGGGGTCCTTGGCTCGGGCTGACGATACAAACGGCGCTGAAACCGCCGCCAACCGGGCGTCCTTGCTCAGGCGAATGGGCACGATATTGATAGCCTTGCGGGGCAATTCCGGGGCGATGTAGCGTCTGACTATTGTAATTGATAGGCCCGTAATCGCGAAACCCTGACCCGGGTTCACACCCGAACGTATCTGACTGTCGAAACGAGGGGTTTTTTATTTTGAGGCATAAGCTGTTAGCCTTTAGCTGTTAGCCAGAGGCTCAGGATTTAGCGTATTCTCAATCCACGCGTAGTGAGTTGTGGTATGTGTAAAATCTGGACATCTTGGTGGCCGTCGTGTGACACACGGCGGGTCTCGCGGGCCGTAGGCCCGCGGCTATGAAAGACCGTTGCGGTTGGGATGAGGCTGGATTATTAGCTGTTAGCCGGAATAAATAGGACTGGATTGTTATGAAAATTACTCTGCCGGATGGCAGCGAAAAGTTGTTTGACCGTGTCGTCAGTGCTGGGGAGGTGGCGGCGGATATTGGTGCGGGGCTTGCGAAGGCGGCGATCGGGGCGAAGGTCGATGGGGAGTTGTACGACCTGAACCGGCCGCTGCCGGGGGATTGTGAGCTGGCGATTATTACGAGGCCGCGCGAGGATAAGAAAGGCAAGAGCAAGTGGCGTGATGGGAAGGTGGATGCGGATGCGATGTATCTGCTGCGGCACTCGTGTGCGCATGTGATGGCTGAGGCGATCTGCAAGATTTGGCCGGAGACGCAGTTGGCTTATGGGCCGCCACTTGATAATGGGTTTTATTACGACATCTCGTTGGATACGCCGATCAGTAGCGATGATTTCGTGAAGATTGAAGCGGAGATGAAGCGGATTGTTGAGGCCGATCGGGTGTTCACGCGGTATGAGTTGGATGCGGACACGGGCTTTCCCAAGCTCGATGAAGAGGGGAACAAGTACAAGATTGATAATGCGAAGCGGGCGTGTGCTAAAGGTTCTAAGACGCTTTCGTGGTATGTGACGGGGGAGGCCCAGGGAGTGACTCCGTGGGCTTCGCTGACCGTGGCACCAAAGCCGGAAAACTTTGAGGATCTGTGTATGGGGCCGCACGTTCCGTCGACCGGGGCGATCGGCGCGTTTAAGGTGATGAGTATCGCCAGCTCGAACTGGCATGGGGATGTGACCAAAGACAAGTTTCAGCGCGTGTATGGGACGGCGTTTTTTACGCAGGCGGACCTTGAGGAGCATCTTGAGAACCTTGAGCAGGCGAGGCAACGGGACCATAAGGTGATTGGGCCAAAGCTGGGGTTTTACACGATTGATGAGCAGGTTGGTCAGGGGCTGATTTTGTGGAAGCCTAACGGTGCGGTGGTTCGGCAGGAGTTGCAGAACTTCATCGGGGAACACCTGACGCGGCAGGGGTACAAGCAGGTGTTCACGCCGCACATCGGGAAGCTGGGGCTATATAAGACGAGCGGGCACTATCCGTATTATCAGGAGAGTCAGTATCCGCCTTTGATCAATCAGGATCAGGTGCAACTGCTTGCGGAGGAGGGTTGCACATGCGCGGAGCTATCGAGCAGGATGGAGGCTGGGGAGATTGATGGGTACATGCTTAAGCCGATGAACTGCCCGCATCACATCCGTATTTTTGCGAGTGATAAGCACAGCTACCGGGACTTGCCGGTGCGGTTGGCGGAGTTTGGGACGGTGTATCGGTGGGAGCAATCGGGGGAGCTTGGGGGGATGACGCGGGTGCGTGGGTTTACGCAGGATGATGCGCACCTGTTCTGCACGGAGGATCAACTGGATGCGGAGTTGGCGGGGTGTCTGGAGCTGGTGAAGATCGTGTTTAAGACATTGGGGATGGACGACTACCGTGTGCGGGTTGGGCTGCGCGACCCGGATGGTGATAAGTATGTCGGTGAGTCTGAGCAGTGGGATCGGGCTGAGGCGGCTTGTATTAAGGCGGCGGAGAGCCTGGGTGTTGAGTTTATCAGCGAGCAGGGCGAGGCGGCGTTTTATGGGCCGAAGATCGACTTTGTGGTGAAGGATGTGATCGGTCGGGAGTGGCAGCTTGGGACGGTGCAGGTTGATTATCAACTGCCGATCCGTTTTGATCTGAGTTACACGGGTGCGGACAACAAGGAGCATCGGCCGGTGATGATCCATCGCGCGCCGTTTGGGAGTATGGAGCGGTTTATTGGTGTGTTGATCGAGCATTTTAATGGTGCGTTCCCGCTGTGGCTTTCGCCGCAGCAGATCCGTGTGCTGCCGATCAGCGACAAGTTTGTTGAGTATGCGCAGTCGGTGACGGACAAGCTCAAGGCTGCTGGGTTCCGTGTGGAGATTGATGCGAACAACGAAAGGCTGAACGCGAAGATCAAGGTCGCGCAGGAGGCGAAGGTGCCTTACATGCTGATCGTCGGTGGGAAGGATCAGGATGCGGGGACGGTGAGTGTGCGGCATCGCAGCGAGGGGGACAAGGGGGCGGTTCCAGTGGAGGCGTTTATTGCGGATGCGATTGCTGAGCGGGATGAGCGGAAGCTTGCGGGTAGCTGACCCCCGGAACTTTGAGAATCGCAATGGGCGATGACGGCGAGCAAGGATACCCGCGTCTTCGCTGTGCTTAGGCGCGGCGTTGGGTGTGATCCGTGTGATAGGTGTGGTGGCTTGTGTGATCGGCGCGGGCGCTTTGGGCATGGCTGTGGATTTGAGGATAATCTATGGCTCACACGTCTTGGTTTTGATTTGGAACTGGTGAGATCGGTATGAACAGGATCGCAAACAGCACCCATCGCAGAGAACTATCCCGGTCCGGGGCGGGTCGGTTGGGCCTGGCTGGTGTGGTGTGTGTGTTGATGGCGTCGATGTTGTTATTTACTGCGAGCGTTCGTGCGCAGTTCGGGGAGCTTGTTGCGTTTGAGTCGCCTGGGGATACGACGTATTACCTTGATGCTGAGACGGGTGATGATGAGAATCCGGGGACTCGGCCGAGCCGGGCTTGGAAGACTTTGTCGCAGGTTAATTCGACGCGTTTTGCGGCGGGCGACAGGTTGTTGATCAAGGCGGGGACGAGTTATCAGGGGCGGTTGTGGCCCAAGGGGTCGGGTAGGCCGGGCGTGCCGATCGTGATTGATAAGTATGGTGAGGGGGCGCGGCCGGCGATCCATGCGGGCGGTGAAACCAGTGAGGCGTTGCTGCTTGAAAACACGCAGGGCTGGCACATCAGCAACCTGGAATTGACCAATACGGGTGAGAAGCCTGAGGCGTTTCGTTTTGGTTTGAGTATCACGGTGGAAGATATGGGATCGGCTGGGGATTTTAAGCTGAGCAACCTTTATGTGCATGATGTCAACGGCACCACGGAGCCGGGGCTGGGCGAGGGGGCTGGGATCATCTGGCGTAGCCGGGGGGCGAGGGTTCCGACACGGTTTGAGGGGATGCTGATCGAGAACTGCACGATCAGTGATTGCGGACGCAACGGGATCTTGAGTCTAAACGACTTCGCTGACCGCACGCGCTGGCTTGCGAATGTGGGTGTGGTGATCCGTGAAAACGATATCACTTCGACCCAGGGCGACGGCATCCGTCTGACCGGGTGCGTCAACGCGATGGTTGAATACAACCGGGTCAGCAAGGCTGGGGGGAAAGAAGACGGGGAAACCGGGGGGGCTGGGGGAGCCGGGGGGATCGTGTTGATTGGGTGTGATAATTCTCTGGTGCAGTACAACGAGGTCTGGGAGACTGCGGGGGCAAAGAACGCGGCGCTATTGTGCGATACGAACAGTCGGGACAATACGTTTCAGTTTAATTACACCCACGACAATGCTGGGCCGATGGCTGCGGTGCGTAGCGCTGCTCCGAATGAAAAACCCGGACAGCCTGCGACCGACGCGGGGAACGTCGGCACGGCGGTGCGTTACAACATCAGCCAGAATGATGGGGGTGCGCTTCGGCTTGATGGGCCGACGGCGGGGGTGCGGTTCCACAACAACACGATCTACACCGGGGCAGATCGCGAAACGTCGGCGGTGGTGATCCTGAATAAACCCACCCCCCCTACCACCCCCGGATTCCCCGGCACCCCCGATTCTCCTAACTCCCCCACCGGGACGATCCTTGTGAATAATCTTTTCTACACGCTGGGTTCCTGCACGCTGGACCTGAGTTTGGTGCCGGACACGCAGTTGCATCACAACGCTTATTTTGGGCAACACACCCGCCCGGAGGCTGAGGATGGGTCGATTACTGCGGACCCCCAGCTTGCGGACCCCGGCCAAGCCCAGACCCTGCTGGACCGTCTGGATGGGCTGGATGGCTACCAAACCCTGCCGTTTTCTCCACTTAGGTCTGCGGGGGTCCGCCTAAAAAACCACGGGAACCACGATTTATGGGGGAATGACGTCCCTAAGGGCCATACGGTCGATATCGGGGCGTATCAGAGTTTTCAGGGATCGTCCGATAAGGGCGGCCAGCCCGCCCAGCCGGCGCAAGAACCGTGAAACAGGGCTGATTTTCCTTGCCCAACCCCCCTTCTGCGGCTACACTTGGGCTGTCTAAATGACGGTAAAAATGATTGATTAACTCAGCCTTTATCGGGCGTGGGAAGGAGATTCCGAGGTGTTAGCGATTTGTAACTCTGTGATTTCAAGATTGTCGTGCGTTGTGGCTGTGTCTGCGTTGATTACTTTGGGCGCAGCGCCCGTGCAGGCTCAGCAGTATGCGGGCACCCGGAACAGTCGAATCGGTACGCTGGGCGATATCTCAGCCAACAAAATCAATGTCAAAACCAGCACCACTTTCGGCCTGAACTTCAGGACGTTGGGTCTGTTCGGCGACTCGGAAGGGTTCGGGCAATTCAGCTTCCCTCGTCCATTCATCTTCGCACTGCCCGACTTTAGCGGCGCGGGACACGACTTCGACGGCGTGACGTTTGATGAATACCTGAACTTTGTCGCCAACAGTTATGAGTTGAGTGATTCCTCGGATTACCTGTTCCGGTTCCAGGTGCAGAATGAAGTTTCGGCAGCGAACCCGGGATTTGTGCCGACGTTTCAACAGGTTATTGATGCACACCAGCAGGACTTCGTAGCGGGTGGTGGGTTCCTGCCGTTGTCAGGTATCCCGGTGACGCCTACGAACCCGGATGACCTGCCCGCACCGTTTGAGCCATTGGGCCCCCCGTTTACACCTTTCCCGACTGGTGCTGCAGCAGACCCGACGGGTACCACGGATCCTCCGGATACCACGGGCACCGACGATACCTCTGCGGCAACACTGCTTGCGGGTTCAGGCGTGCTGACCGGCACGGAGCTTGCCGACGCGCTTGACCTGATTGAACAGGGCAGCGCAAGCCAGGCGGCAGCGCAGCAAGCCGCGAATGTCGCGGTGGTCCCTGAGCCAGCCACACTGGGCCTGCTGGTCGCGGGTGCAACCGTGTTGGTCGGCCGACGCCGGCGTTGATGATCCGCCTCGTATCACACTTAACACCCACTAAAACCACCACCTGACCGTGGTGGTTTTTTTATGTCCAGCCTGACGCTGGGCGCGTACATTCCAGGCAATATGAATGTGGTCGTCCCGGCGCGGTAAGATGGTGGGCGTCCCGATGGCCATGACGTAGCAGGGAGAGCCGGGTTGAGTAACACCTCACGCCAGCACCACGACCGGATTAATCCAAGCCATCACCGCGCGATCGTCGCGGGGTACGGCGTGGTTGGGCGGATGGTTGCGCTTGAGTTGGAGCGTAGCGGCCTGACGGTCACGATCATCGAACTGAACCTCAACACGATCGAGAAGCAGTTGGGTCTGGACAAGAAGGTTGTGTATGGGGATGTGCTGGACCCTAATACGTTGCGTAAGGCTGGGATCGACAAGGCGGACGTTCTGGTGCTTGCGGTCCCGGGTGAAGAAGACGCGGTGAATGCCTGCCGGGTCGCGCGTGAACTTAACCCGGACATTTTCATTGCTGCGCGCACCAACTTTGTCAGCAAGGGGATGCTCTGCACCCAGGCCGGGGCCGACTGCGTGATCGTCGAAGAGATCGTCACCGCGCAGGCGATGCAGCAGGCGATCACCCAAAAGCTCAACGGCAAGAACACTCAAGACGACGCCCTCGCCGACGACGAGGTCTCGTCGGGCCAAGGCATCTGATTTCACACAAGAGGATATACCATGACACGTGCCACACGACTTCTAACCAGCGTACTGATGATCGGTTTCGCCTTCGCTTGGCCGGGCGGAGTCGCGCCGCTGCGGGCTGATGTGTCTGTCGGGGACCATCCTGAGATCAACTTCACCGCAACCGACGGAAAAAAGATTACATCCGAATCGCTGCGTGGTCGACTGGTGATCGTTGACTTCTGGGCGACGTGGTGCGGGCCGTGCGTGAAGGCTGTGCCGCACATGGTCAAGCTGAATAATCAGTACGCCGCCAAGGGCGTGCAGCTCATCGGCGTAAGCCGGGACCGGGACAAGCGTGCCCTGGATCGGTTCGTCAAAAAGGTCCTTCCGGGATTATCGTGGGTATAGGTCCAAACCGCCGCAGTGGAAGTAGATGGCGGTCTTGAAGTGTTCGCGGTTGCGGAAGCCGGCGGCGAGGCGTTTGATGGTCATGATCTTGCTGTTGAGGCCTTCGGCGAC